>NZ_CP053835.1:2710620-3021240 GCF_013201725.1 Arcobacter defluvii | reverse complement strand
CTATTTATAAACTCTTTAATTGTAATTACTAGATATTATATCTAAATTTTTTATAAAAGAGCTTCAAATAGTGCTAAAGTGCTTAAATTTATGGAAAAGATATAGTTGTACACATAGTGAATAAGTAGTGAATAATTTTTTTCTTTTAAGTAAAATTTTATTGTACAGAGTCGATTATATCGAATATGTAACTATGTGAATAAAAAATAAACAAAAAGAGTGAAAAGTTGAAAATATTAGGAATTGACCCAGGTACTAGAAACTGTGGATATGCAATTATTGAAAAGAATGGAAGAGAAATAAAACTTATAGAAGCAGGACTAATAAAAATAAAAACCAAAATCTTACAAGAGCAAATAGTTGAGATGACAGAAGGATTTGATTTATTATTTCAAAAACATAAAATAGATGAAGTTTCTATTGAAGATATGTTTTATGCCTTTAATCCAAAAACAGTTATAAAACTAGCTCAATTTAGAGGAGCAATAAGTTTAAAAATTTTACAAGAGTTTGGAAATTTTGCTGAATATACTCCACTTCAAGTAAAACAAGCTGTTACAGGAAATGGAAAAGCTACAAAAGAGCAGGTTGCATTTATGGTAAAAAGACTTTTAGGTGTTAAAAAAGAGATTAAACCACTTGATATTACAGATGCAATTGCAATAGCTTTAACTCATGCCCAAAGATTGTAAACTAATTTTAGTTATAATCCAAACTTTAAAAAATTTAGGAAGAACTTGATGACAAAAATAGGAATCTTAGCCTCATATAATGGAAGTGGATTTGAAACTATTCAAAAAGCCATAGAAGATAAAATACTTAATGCAGAAGTTGTAGTTATAATCACAAATAATACAAATGCAGGAGTTATCGAAAAAGCTAAATTTTATAATATTCCATATTTTATTATAAATAATAAAATATGTCCTGAGCAAGATCTTGATGATAAAATTACTAAATTACTTTTAGAATTTGGCTGTGATTATGTATTTTTATCAGGTTTTATGAAAAAAATTGAATCAAAACTTTTAAAAGCATTTCCTAATAAAATTATAAATACTCATCCAGCTATTCTTCCATCAATTTATGGTGGAAAAGGAATGTATGGAAGATTTGTTCATGAAGCTGTTATTAAAAATGGTGAAAAGAAATCAGGTGTAACAATTCATTTTGTAAATGAAGTTTATGATGAAGGTGAAAAAATCTTAGTTAAAGAGCTTTTATTAGCTGAAAATGAAACAGTTGACAGTTTAGAAAATAGAATTAAAGAACTTGAAAAAGAGGCAATTGTAGAAGCATTTAAAAAACTATTGGCATAAAGCCAAATAGTTTTTATTTGAAAGTAGCAGCTAAATCTTCAGCTGTTTTGATATATTTTACATTAGTAATTTTAGAATTTTCTAAAGAGATAATTGTGATTTTATCTTCTTCAACAGGAAATAAAGCTTTATTATCTTCATCAATTAATAAAATTGGAAAACTATAATCTCTCATTTTAGGAAGTGCTATAAATTTAGAAATCAAACTTGGCATTCCTGTAATATCTGCAACATAAGCAATGTGATTGTTTGCTAAATAATCTTTATCTTTAGTATTTAAAAAGTTTTTTATAGTTGTACTTTCATCTTTAGAAGCAGAGAAAATAATAGTTTTAACATTTGAATCAACTACATGTTCTTTTTCAAATTGATCTTTTATTGTAAGTATAGGAAGATCATTCCCAACAGTTAAAGAATTAGCAAAAGCACTAAGTCCTAAAAAAATTGTAAGTAGTAATTTTTTTATCATTTTTTTCCTTTGGTATAAAAATTTGGAAATTCTATCTATAAAAAGTAAATGAATAGTTAAGAGAGTTTAGGTAAATGCCATTTTTTATAATATGCAAGTAATCTAAGAGCAACACCAAAAATAAAAACAATAGTAATTGTAAATAAACTTCTTAAATGTAATACTTCTAAAATAAACATAATAGATGCAATAATTAATGCAACTGTTGCGTAAAATTCAGAGATTAAAATAGATGGAACTCTATTTATTAAAATATCTCTTATTGTTCCTCCACCAACAGCAGTTAAAAAAGCAAGGATTAATGCACCTAAAAAATTAAATTCATTTTGAATAGCTACAATTGAACCAGTGATTGAAAAAGAGACTAAACCAATGGCATCTGAGATTATAAAAGTTGTTTTTCCTTCTAAATCATCAATTTTATGAAGTTTAAATAATAAAGCTATTAAAACAGTTGCAACAACAAGTATAACTGGAAGATTTGTAGTAAAAACATAAGGAGTTCTATCGGCTAATACATCTCGTATCATTCCGCCACCAAGAGCTGTTAAAAATGAAGAGATAAAAACACCTAAAATATCAAGTTTATAGTGAACAGCAATCAAAAAACCACTTAGTGCAAAACAAATGATTCCTATAATATCAGCAATTTCTAATGCACTCATAAATTCTCCAAAATTGATATAAATTTCGGGATTATACTCTTTTTGTGTTAAAAGATTGATAGGCCAGTTTTTGTAGTAAATAACTCTAAAGCTTTAGTTCCAATAAGTGAATTTCCTTGGGCATTTAATCTTGGTGAATAAACACAAATTGCCATTTTTTTAGGAACAATGGCAACAATTCCTCCACCAACTCCACTTTTTCCTGGAAGACCAACTTTATATGCAAAATCACCACTTGCATCATAGTGTCCACAAGTGAGCATTAAAGAGTTAATTCTTTTTGCTTTTGATTCAGTAATTATTACTTCATTTGTTATAGGATTTTCACCGTGATTTGCTAAAAAAAGCATTGATTTAGCAAGTTGAGCTGGACTCATCATAATAGAGCATTGTTTAAAATAAGTTTTTATTACATCATCAATTTTATTGTGGATATTTCCAAAACTTTTTATCATATTTATAAGTGCATAATTTCTAAATCCATGCTCTAATTCAGAGTGAAAAATTTCTCCATCAAAATTTATTGTTTCATCATTTGCAACAGTTCTTATAAATTCTAAAATTTGACTAAAAGTATTATCTTTATAAATTGAAACTAAACTATCAGCTGTAACTATTGCACCTGCATTTATAAATGGATTTCTAGGTATTCCATTTTCATATTCAAGTTGAACTAAAGAGTTAAATGGATTTCCAGAAGGTTCATGACCAACTCTTTTATATAACTCTTTTCCATAATAGTTTAAAGCCATTGTGAAAGTGAAAACTTTTGAGATACTTTGAATAGAAAACTTTTTATTTATTTCTCCAATTCCAAATGATGTTCCGTCAAACATTTGAAGTGAAATTGAAAATTGATTAGGATTTACATTAGCAAGAGCTGGGATATAATCAGCAACTTTACCTTCACCAAAAAGAGGTAAGATTTCTCTTTCTATTTCTTCTAAAATTGCCTGATAATTCATCACTCTCCTAATAGTTCTTTCATTGCCTCTGCTGTTTTTCTAATTTCCCATTGAGCATGAGAATCAAGTCTTAATTTGAAATAATTTTCAAGTTGAGTTGGTTGGAAACCTCCCCAAATTTGAGAATAACCAGCTTGTGGAATTATTCTTCTTGCTTCTTGAGGTTTTACACCATCTTCTAAAGCTTTATAATAGTGTTCTAAACAGATATCTAAAATCTGTTGAGTTGTTCCACCTTCACTTGTTACATCTTTCATTTTTTCTGATATATAAAATTCAAAAGGAACTCTTTTTCCACTTACATATCTTCTACTTAATTCTTGCCAATTTACCCTATGTCTTACCATTTGGCTTCTTGTTGGGAAATCAACTTTAAATAAAAATACTTTGAAATGTTCTTTGATAATTTTACACTCTTCAGGTGTGTTATAAGTGGTTCTAATATCAAAACTATATGCTTTTGGATTATTTTCAAAATCGTAAACTAAAGCTCTATAATTTGTAAGAAGATATTTTCCATCACAAATCATTTCACCAAATTTTTTTGTATTAGAATATTCAAGTGCTAAAATCTCTTTATGTTTTTCATTTGTTGGGTCAAGTAACACTGGAACAAACTCAAATGAAGAAGAAGGAAGACCTTGAGATTCAGCCATAAGTCTATTGTATAAAGATTCACTTCCTAAAGCTTTAGGTGATTGGTAACAAATAGAAGCAACTTGTGTAATAGCTAAGATTCTATTTTCTTCATTTAGATTTGCTTTTGAAAAATCCCAATTTTCCACAAATGCAATATCATCTCCAAAAATATTCTCTTTTTTATTTATTAGTTGAATCATTTTATACCTTTTTTCTTAATTGGTTGAATTATACAAAAAAAACTATTTGAATTTATTAAGTGAGAAGTTATGAATATTATTTTTGATATTATATTGCAATTATTCTATTGGGAATTGGTGGAAAAAATGAATATAAAAAAAATTATAAAAATAAGTTTTATAATAATGTTATTTATAATTTTAGCTATTGGAATCATAAATACTATAATTATCTATCAAATAAGAGAAAATAATTCAACAAAAGAGTTAATTACTAATTTGGTATCAATGCAAGAAAAAATGAATGAATTATTAAAGGATACTACTTTAGTAAATTCACTTGATGAGTTAGAATCTAAAAAAGCAGACTTCATAAAATATGAATTAGAATTTGAAGCTATTGAAAAAACTTTTAGTTTAAAAGACGAGAATGATTTTGTAGATTTTTTTATTTCGGATATTCATAAAGATAGTGTTATCTCTTCAAAGTTACATTTACTTTATGAGAGTGAAAAACAAATTGAAGAGGCATTTGATACTATCTATGAATTAGAAAAAGAAAAAATCAATTTAAAAAATCAATTTGATAGAGATTATCCAATTGAAAATACGTATAGAAAAAATTTGGATTTTAAAATTCAAGAATTAAGAGATTTTGAATTATATAGATTATTTAGTGAAATAAAATATTATAGTAAAGAGACACTTTATCAATATAAAAATCAAATTACTTTAGATAAATGGCTTAACAAAATAGAGTTATTTAAAAAAAAATATAATAATCAAGAGATAGAAGAATATCAACAAATAGTTACTAAAGTAGGAAATTATGTTGTTTCTTTGAAAAATATAGAAGATAAAGAAAATAGTTTACGAAGTAAAATTTATAATGTAATTAACCAAAATAAAATATATAGTTCGGAAATTGAGAAGAAAATAGTAGAGTTATCTACAAATTTTATAAATCATACCTATTTTACGATTTTACTTTTGATTTTAGTAATAATCATTTTTATAATAGTGTTAGGTTATAAAGTTTACAAAAACGTAGGTTTATCTGTTGATGAAATTGAAACAAAAGTACAAGAAGGTTTAGAAGAGATAAAAAATCTAAATCATGAAATAGAAAAAACTCAAAAAGAAGTAGTTTTTACAATGGGTGCTATTGGAGAAAGTAGAAGTAAAGAGACGGGAAATCATGTAAAAAGAGTTGCAGAATACTCAAAACTTTTGGCTTTATATTATGGTTTAAATGAAAAAGAAGCAGAAATGTTAAAACAAGCAAGTCCAATGCATGATATAGGAAAAGTTGCAATTCCAGATGCCGTGTTAAATAAACCTGGTCGTTTTGATGAGAGTGAACGAGAAATTATGAATACTCACGCAGCTTTAGGTTATGAAATGCTAAAACATTCAAATAGACCACTTTTAAAAATGGCCGCAGTTGTAGCAAATGAACACCATGAAAAATGGGATGGAAGTGGATATCCAAGAGGCTTAAGTGGTGAAAATATTCATATTTATGGAAGAATCACTGCACTCGCAGATGTTTTTGATGCTTTAGGAAGCCATAGGGTTTATAAAAAAGCTTGGGATGATGAAAGAATTTTTAATCTTTTCAAAGAAGAAAGAGGAAAACATTTTGACCCAAAACTTGTGGATATTTTCTTTGAACATTTAGATGAATTTTTAAAAATTAGAGAGACTTTTAAAGATAAGTTTTAAAAAGATTTATTATGACTTATATTGTTCCAAACTATTTTATAGAAAAAAATGATAGTAGAATTATCGATTTAGAAGAGATTTATTGCGTAAATTATATTACAAAATATCGAGAAGATTTTTTATCGATAAGAAATACAATGCATGCTCTTATGATTCCTTTGACTGGTCAAAAAATTATAACTACAAAAGAGCAAAAATTAGATATAAACTCTTCAAATATCTGTTTTTTGTATCAAAACAACTACTTTTTAAGTAAAAGAGTAAATGAAAATTTAAAATACAAATCAATAGTTTTGTTTTTTAGTGATAAGTTTGTATTGGATTTTATAAAAAAATATAAAATAAAGAGTGATAAAAAATCTGAAACTGAACTTTTTAATTTTGATTATTCAAAGTTTGAAGAGTTAAAAATAGCTATAAAATCTTTTGAAAACTATTTGGAAAAGGATTTTTCAAAAGAGCTCTTAAAACTAAAAATAGAGGAGTTATTTCTTTTAGTTTTACAAAAAGATGAAAAGAGTTTGATTCAATTTTTTAACAAAATTATAAATACAACAAAAGATAGAATCAAATATATTTTAGAATCAAATCTTGATTTTGTAAATAGTTTTGAAGATATTTGCAGTTTAACTAGACAAAGTCCTGCAAAAATTAGAAAATATTTTAAAGATGAATTTAACACAACGCCAAAACTTTGGATAAATGAAAAAAGATTGGAAAAAGCAACTTTGTTATTAAAAACAACTGATGAAACAATCTCTCAAATTGCAACTACTTGTGGATATTCAAGTGTATCTTGGTTTATTTTAGAGTTTAAAAAAAGATATAACTTAACACCAAAAGATTACAGATATAAAATATAACTTTTCTTATACTTTTAATTTCTCAAAAAATATAAAATTTCTTAAAATAAAAAGGAATTAATTATGAATGGAAATATTTGGAATGCAGGTGATTATTCACAAAAAGCAAGTTTTGTTTCAAATTTGGCTTTTTCTTTAGTTGATATTTTAGCTGTGAAAAAAGATGAAAAGATTTTGGATTTAGGTTGTGGAGAGGGAACTTTAGCAATAAAGATACAAAATCAAGGTGCAAATGTAATCGGAATTGATTTAAGTGAAGAGATGGTTTTAAAAGCAAAAGAAAAAGGTATAAAAACTTTTGTTATGAGTGTTACAGATTTAAAATTTGAAGATGAGAGTTTTGATAAAGTTTTTTCAAATGCAGTATTACATTGGGTTAAAGATTTGGATAAAAGTGCAAAAGAAATAGCTAGAGTTTTGAAAAAGAATGGAAAATTTGTAGCTGAATTTGGTGGTTATGGAAATATAAAATTTTTATGTGAAGCTATGAGTGAAGTTTTTTTTAAACATAAAGATTTTGGAGAGTTTAATAATCCTTGGAACTTTATAAGTGATATTGAATATAAAAAAATATTAGAAAAAAATGGCTTTGAAATTGAATCAATAGAGTTGATAAATAGACCAACAAAAATTGAAGATATAAAAGTTTGGTTGGATATTTTTGCAAATGGAATAACTAAAAATTTGACAACAAAACAAAAAGAGATTTTTAAAGAAGAAGTTGAAAAGATTTTAAAAAATAAAATTTATTCAGAAGAGTTTGGTTGGCTTGCTGATTATGTTAGATTAAGAGTAGTTGCAAATAAATTATAAAACAATTTTAAAAATATTAAATTCATTTTCATAAGAGTAGAGTAGTTGGAAATTGTGTCTATCAAGGATTTTTTTTACAATACTAAGTCCTAAACCAAAGCCATCTCGTTGACTTAATTCTTGCGTAAAAGGTTTTAGATAGTATTCAAACTCTTTAGAGAGTTGTTTTCCTTTATTTGAAATAGAGATTTCATTTTTATTTACTTTTATGATTATTGGAAATGAAATAGCATATTTTAAAGCATTATCAATTAAGTTTTTTAGAGCTATTGAAAGATAATATAAATCAGCATCTATTTTAAAATCTTCATTTATCTCAATTTCTATTTTTGATTCATCTTCTAAATATAGTTTTCCTAAAGATTCTAAAACTAAAGTTTCTGCACTAAATGTTGATATATTTAATTTTGTAAGATTTAGCTTTTCAAGCTCAATTAGTTCATTTGTTAAGATTTCTAAATCCAAGAAGATTTTTTTGAGTAACTCTTTTTGTGAAAAATCATCTATTTTTTCTATCGCAAATTTTCCTTTTGCTATTGGCGTTCTTAGTTCATGACCTATATCTCTTAGGAGTTCTTCTCTTGTTTTTATTGAGTTTTCAAGTGAACTTGCCATACTATTAAAAGTTTTTGCTAATGTTCCTATTTCATCTTTCGAGTTTATATTTATTCTTGTTGATAAATCACCATTTGCAAAATTTGTTATCTCTTTAGTGATAGTTTTTAAAGGAGTCAATAGTTTTATGATATATAAAAAGATAAGAAAAAGTGCGAAAATATCTAAAAACACAAGAAGATTTAAAATAGTTTTATCATTTAGATTTTGTTCATCGGGAGTTTTTAAAATATACTCTTCATCAAGATATTTTATTTTTATAATAAATTCATCTGCAAAAGATCTTTTTAGAATAATAATATGTCCAAAAGTATAGTTTTGTTCATAAATAATCTCTTCATTTGAATCTTTAAAATCTTTTAAAAGTTCAAGTTGATTTTTCTCAAAAACTGAATTTATATAGTTTTTGTTTTCAATATTTCTAAAAATATCTTCTATTACTTTTAGGTATTTTTCTTTAACTAAATTATCCATTCTTTTTGAATTTATAGTATCAATCCAAGAACCAATAATAGTCATCAAAATAAGACTTATAACAAATAAAAAAGATATTTTTTTTAATATTGACATTTTAACCTACAAATTTGTAACCAATACCCCAAACAGATTTGATATATTTAGGATTTTTTGAATCATCACCAATTTTATATCTTATGTTTGAAATATGCATATCAATTGTTCTATTTTTTGTATTAATATCAAGTGTTGTTGCATTTAAAATCTGTTCTCTTGAAGAGATTTTATTTTGATTTTCAACTAAAAATAAAAAAATCTCAAATTCAATTTTTGTAAAATCAATAGCATAATCATCCATAAAAACAGTACGATTTTCTTTATCAATTACAAAATCACCAACACTCATAGTTTTATTAAAACTTTTTTTCAAAATATGTTCTATTCTTAAAACCAATTCTCTTGGTTCATAGGGTTTTGCAAGGTAATCATCAGCTCCAAGTTCAAAACCATGGATTTTATTTCCTATATCACCACGCGCACTGGAGATAATAATAGGAACATCTTTTATTTGTTTTAATTTTTTAAATAAATCAAAACCATCCATCTCTGGAAGCATCAGATCAAGAATTATGATTGAATAATCGTTTTCTTTAAAATTCTCAATTGCATCTTTTGGTTGGTCAAATGCAATACAATCAAAACCATAATCTTTTAAATATTCGATTATAAATTTTTGCATTTGTAAATCATCTTCGATTAATAAAACTTTTTTATTCAATTTTCCATTCCTCCAAATAGTCTGCAAACTCTTTTTTCTGTTTCTTATCTAAGATTTCATGTATTTTTTTTATTCTTTTAACTTCTAGTTTTGCTGCTTTTGTTCTTAAATCCATAATAATCTTATAATATAACTCTTCATTAAAATTATCTGCTTCTATAATATCTTCTAAAATATCTTCTTGTTCATCTTTATATTCATAAAAATCTTTATAATCTTTTTTTAAATCAAGTAAAGCTTTTTTAATAGCTTTCACTTGGGAATCATTTAAATCTAAATAATCAAGATTTTTATAAGAGTGTTTATATTTATGTTTATCATCATCTGCATTTAAAACAAAAAACAGACTACTTAAAATCAGAAATATCTTTAATATTTTCATTTTCAATTAATCCTTTTTCGATATCTGTGTGACATGCTTTACAGTTTGAGATACTTTTTACTTTTGGATTCTCAAAAATCTCTTTTGGAATATCTTTGTGTTTTCTTTTCCAATAATCTGTTTGGCTTAAAGCTATTATATCTTTATTTCCAATTGAATTTAAAAAATTCCAACTAGCTTGCATAGTAGAAGTTTCTGCACTATTTTTTACTAAGAAAGCTAAAATTTCTTTATTTGTTTCATCATCAACTGAAGCATCATCTCCAAAATGATTTTCTAAATCACCCATGATTAATTCCCATGATTTTTTAGGCAAAAGATTGGGTGGGATAAAGAGTATGGCAACTTCCACACTCGGTTACAAAAACTTCATTTTGTGTCTTATAATCTATTGGTTCAAATTTTGAAGCAATAAAAACATTTTTTGGTTCAATTAAATTGAATATCAAAAATCCAATAAAAACTATAAACATCAAAAGAGCAAAAAGTTTTTGAAAAATATTTAGTTTTATATTTTCACTCTCATTTGTCATTTTATAGCCTGTTACTATAGAGTTTAAAGTTTGATGTTTTTTATGTAAAAATCTATCTACCATCACACCACTTACGTGAGCAACAATTAAAGCAATAAGAATATTTGCTAAAACTTCATGAATCTCTTTAAATAGTTTCATATCTTTAAAAAGAGTATCATTTAAAAAGGATACTAAGCCTTTTCCTTCTTGTACTCCAAAAGCTAAAACACCTGTAAATATTGTTAAAAATACAACTACAAGCATAGCTATCATTACATAAGAAGCAAGTGGATTGTGACCTAAATATTTTTGATTTTCTTCAAAGATATTATTCAGAAATTCTTTTACATTTTTTTTACCAGTTGGAAAATCTTTAAATTTTGAATATTTAGGACCAAATAATCCCCAAAATACTCTAAAAACTAATAAAATAAAGATTGAATATCCAATTACAGCGTGATAATTCAGTAATTTATCATCATCTGTTAAAAAAGCTAACAATATAAAAACTGCAAACAAAGAGTGAAAAACTCTTGTTGGCAGTGACCAAATATATGATTTTTCCATGATTTATCCTTTAATCATCTTCCCATCTACCAAAATTTGGGATTTTTATATCTCTTTCACTATATATTCCTTTATCTGCTGTTGTATGACAAGCTATACAATTAAACAGACCTTTTACCTCTTTTTGAGTAATTAAATCTTTTCTAATTTCTCTATGTTTTTTTACCATATAAGGAGTTGTAGAAATAGAATCAGGTATTTGATTTGGATTTAAACTAGAAACAATTCTATTACTTCTTTTATATTGCATATTTTTTTCTGCACTATTATCATTTAAATATTTTGATAAAGTTTTGAAAGTTTCATCATCAAGTGATGCATCAGTATTGAAGTGATTTTCTAAATTTGACATCATTTTATTCCATGCATTACTTGGAAGTAATCCTGGTTGATACGGAAAATGACAACTTCCACACTCTTTTATATATAAGTCATTTTTAACAGGTGCAACATCTGGCATTGATGAATAACCTTCTGCAAACAAAGCATTTATCATTAAACTTAAAAAAATTAGATATTTCATATTTTATCCTTTATTGATTTATGATGTATGTAGTTACATCACCTTTTTCAAGAGCTGTTCCTTCACGATTGTAAACATCATTGAAGTTTCTTTTCATCCATTTTTCAATAGTTTTTATATCAGTAAATCTTTCTTTATTAGCTTTTGGAGAAAGTGGTTCTATTACTTTAGTAGTAAAAATATTTTCACCAGCTTTTTGTAGATTTGCTCCATGGCAAGTTGTACATGAAATCTCTTTGCCTTTTTTCCCTATATGTTTTGATGTAAAAATCTCTTCCCCTCTTTTTGCATCAAAATCTTTAAAAGATGGATTTTCTTTAAGAACTTCCTGTTTTAATGAATCTAAATAATCATCAACAGTTGCACTAAAACTTAAACTGGCAACTAAAGCTGAGATAATTAAAGCTTTCATAATTCCTCCTAATATTTTATATTATTAGAAGTTTAGAATAATAGTTTAAATTTTTGTTGTTAATTTAATTGACAATTTCTTGACAAAGTTTAAAAAATGTCTATTAAAATGATAAGCCAAGTAACAACAAAAATAAAAATACTTAAAAATACAATTGCACTACCAACATCTTTTGCTCGTCCTGCCATATCGTGATGTTCTAAAGTTACTAAATCAACAACCCGTTCAATAGCACTATTTGTTGTTTCTGCTAAAATCATTCCCATTAAAGTTATAAATAATAGAGCTTTATTTGTCAAAGTTGTATCTATAAAAATAATAACAGGAAGTAAAACTAAAGTTATAATCAATTCAATTTTAAATGAGCTTTCTGTTTTTATTAAATCAACTAAACCTTTTAAAGCATAAGATGTGTTTTTAAAAAAATTATATTTTGGTTGGTTTCTCAAAAGTTCGCCTTTGTTGTTTGAATGAAATGAATTTTACTATTATTAATATTATAAGCCAAGCCAAAAGCATGGTGATTATAGTATGACTTAAAAAATGGTCACCTAAAAGCATTTTATAGTTTCCCATTGACCACGCAAGAATTAATACACTAGTTAAAGCAATTTTTTGATTTCTTGGTTTTTTAAATAAAAAGAAAAGTGACATTAAAGCAAAACCACCACTTGCATGACCTGCAGGCCAACATTTTACTTTAGATTTTTGTACAAAACCTTCTGGATAAGAATCAAAAACTTTTTTTTCTGGATATGTTCCACCAAATTTTACAATATTACAAGGACAAGGAGTATTTGTAAAGGCTTTCAAACTTCCAATAATACTTGGAATAAAAATAGATGAAAGTAAAACTATTAATAAACCCTTTTTATACTTTTGAACTATTTGTTTTTTTCTAAAAAACAGTAAAGCAATTAATATTAGAACATTAAAAAGAATAATTACTTTTTTTAATCCATCATATAAAAAGAATCTTAATATAGGTTCATTTTTATCTATAAACCAATCTTTTGTATTAAAATCATAAAAAAATGATTGTACATAAATATCAAGATTTGTAAATTGAAATAAACAAAGTACAGCTATTAATAAAATAGCTGTTATGAAAATTTGTTTATTCAGGTTTTCTTGAATCATTTAAAATATCCATATCTTTTTTATAAACTTCTGTTCCAACTTCAAAAAGTCCTAAAAGAGTGTGAAATAAATTATCTTGAGAAAAACTTTTATTTTTATAAGAATTTAGTTTCTCAATATCATAATCTTCTCTCATTTCTCCTCCTAACCATAAAACAGAAGCAATATGTTTTTGTTCATCAGGTGCTAGCATATATGGCATTCCATGTAGATAAAAACCATTTTCTCCTAAACTTTCTCCATGGTCACTCATATAAAGCATTGCAGTTTCATAATCATTTGAGTAAGGTTTTAAGAAATTAATTACTTTTGATAAGAAATAATCAGTATATAAAATCGCATTATCATAAGCATTACTTACTTCTTCTTGTGTACACTCTTCAAGTTGATTTGTTTTACAAACAGGAGTGAATTTTTCAAACTCTTTTGGGTATCTTTTATAATAAGCAGGTCCGTGATTTCCCATTTGATGAAGAACAATTAATATATCTTTATCTTTATGATTTTTGATATATTCATCAAGCCCTACAAGCATTCCTTCATCTCTACACTCATCATCACAAATAGTATTTGTTTGTGCTGTCCTATAATCTTCAAAATCAACTCTTAAAGCAACACCTTTTGAATCAGAGTTATTATCTCTCCATAAAATGTCTATATCATTTGTATGTTTTAAAACATCTAGTGCATTTTGTGTTGAAATTCCTTTTTTATAATCATAATCAGCTTTATCAAATATAGAGAACATACAAGGAACAGATTGAGCAGTTGAAGTTCCACAAGAGTACATATTAGAAAAATTTATTACATCTTCTTGTTTTAATAATGGATTAGTCTCTTTTTTATAACCATTTAAAGAGAATCTATCTGCACGAGCTGCTTCTCCTACAACCATAATAATTAACTCTTTTTTCTCTTTATCTGTATATTCTTGGATAATTTTTGCATCTTTACCTATTTCTTTTACAACAATTGGGCCACTATTTACTGATTTATTTACATAGTTTCCAATACTATAAATCCAGTATATTGGGTTTACATGATATCTTAGAGGTTTATGTTCTCTAAAAAAAGATGTATAAAATTTACTAAAACTAAATAAAATAATTAGAATAATAGAGATAGATAAAATAATAGTTTTTAATTTTGCAAATAATTCTTGTCTAAAAGGTTTGTATTCAATTTTAAGTTTATAGATAAAATAACTTGGAAAAATAGCAAGAAAAACTACATATAAAACAAGTTTTAAACTAAATAAATCTGATGATTCACTTAAATTAGTTTGTAAACTATTTCTAATCATTTCATCATCAATAATCACATGATATGTATCCATAAAATAAGCTGCAAATGCAGAAATAATAATTGTAATTAATAATAAGGGTTTAGTAGTATATTTTGAACTAAATATTGTAAAAAACAGTGTTAAAAAACTAACTAATAAAAGAGCTGTAGATAAAATATAAATACTATTTAATCCACTGAAACTATAAGTTTTTATTACATTTGTAAAAAATGAGTAATTATAAAATAATGTAAAAAATATTGAACTAAATATGATTAATTTATATTGTGAAGATATTTTCAAGAAATTCCTTTTAGATGATTAAATTTAACGGTAGTTTATACTTTAAAAATTAATAATAGATGAATAGAATATGAATTTTTATTCATATTCTATTCATCTTTTATATTATAAAAAATGTTTTCTTTTTGTAATGAATATAGGAATATAAGTAAAAATTTAGTATAATCGCGAAAATTTATATAAAGAGAATCAATGAGAGACATTAGAAATATCGCAGTAATAGCGCACGTTGACCACGGTAAAACAACACTTGTAGATGAGTTATTAAAACAATCAGGAACTTTTTCTTCACATCAAAATGTAGATGAAAGAGTAATGGATAGCAATGCTATCGAAAAAGAAAGAGGGATTACAATCCTTTCTAAAAACACAGCAATTGATTATGAAGGTGTAAGAATTAACATCATTGACACTCCAGGACACGCCGATTTTGGTGGAGAAGTTGAGAGGGTTTTAAAAATGGTTGATTCTGTTTTATTACTTGTTGATGCCCAAGAAGGAGTTATGCCTCAAACAAAATTCGTTGTTAAAAAAGCATTATCTTTAGGACATAGACCAATCGTTGTTGTAAATAAAATTGATAAACCAGCAGCAGAACCTGAAAGAGTTGTTGATGAGGTATTTGACTTATTTGCTCAAATGGATGCAAATGAAGACCAATTAGAATTCCCAGTTATTTATGCAGCTGCTAGAGATGGTTATGCAAGATATGATGCAAATGATGGAAATATGGATTTAAAACCATTATTTGAAACTATTTTAAAAGAAGTTCCAAAACCTCAAGGTGCTGATGAAAATGGATTACAACTTCAAGTATTTACACTAGATTATGATAACTTCATTGGAAAAATTGGAATCGCTAGAATTTTTAATGGAACAATTTCTCAAGGTGAAACAGTTATGCTTTGTAAAGCAGATGGAGAAAAAGTAAAAGGAAGAGTTTCTAAACTTATTGGATTTAAAGGTTTAGAAAGAATTGATATTAAAACTGCTGGTGCAGGTGATATTTGTGCGGTTGCTGGATTTGAAACTATTGATGTAGGTGATTCATTATGTGATCCAGTTAATCCAATGCCATTAGACCCAATGCATATTGAAGAACCAACACTTTCTGTTACATTTGCAGTTAATGATTCTCCATTAGCAGGAACTGAAGGTAAATTTGTTACTTCAAATAAAATTGATGAGAGATTAAAAGCTGAAATGAACACTAACATTGCTATGGGATATGAGCAAATTGGTGAAGGTAAATTTAAAGTTAACGGAAGAGGTGAGCTTCAAATTACTATTTTAGCTGAAAATATGAGAAGAGAAGGTTTTGAGTTCTGTATTGGAAGACCTGAAGTTATTATTAGAGAAGAAAATGGTGTAAAAATGGAGCCATTTGAGCACTTAGTAATTGATACTCCAGATGAATTTTCAGGTGCAATTATTGAAAAACTTGGAAAAAGAAAAGCTACTATGACAAACATGGTACCAATGGGTGAAGGTTACACAAGACTTGAATTTGAAATTCCAGCAAGAGGATTAATTGGTATTAGAACAGAGTTCTTAACTGAAACAAAAGGTGAGGGTGTTATGAATCACTCATTCTTAGAGTTTAGACCATATTCTGGAACAGTTGAATCTAGAAAATATGGAGCATTAGTATCTATGGAAAATGGAGAAGCTTTAGGTTATTCAATTTTCAACTTACAAGATAGAGGAGTAATGTTTATTAAACCTCAAGATAAAGTATATGTTGGTATGGTAATTGGTCAACATGCAAAAGATAACGATTTAGATGTTAATCCAATTAAAGGAAAAGCACAATCAAACGTTAGATCTTCTGGTGCTGATGAAGCTATTAAATTAGTTCCACCAAGAACAATGTCTTTAGAAAATGCTTTAGAGTGGATTGAAGATGATGAATTAGTTGAAGTAACACCTTTATCTGTAAGAGTAAGAAAAAGAGAATTAGATCCAACTGTAAGAAAAAGAAGTGCGAAAAAAGAAAAATTTGCATAATTTTTAATAGAATTATAAAAATCTAATCAAAAAGGGGAAGATGTATAATCTTCCCCTTTTTTTATAGTTTATAAACTATTCATACTAAAATGTATATTTAATAAACAGAGAAAAATAGAAAGAAAGTAATTATTTAGTAATTTTTCAGATAATAAAGACTAGAATTTATTAGTTTAGGAGGTGTAAATTGCTAGATATAAAAAATGAGACGAATGAACTATTTTGGGAAATATTTTCAAAACAAGATAGATTAAAAATTGATGAATTCCAAAAGTATATGGATAAATTTGCAGTTAATTTCAATCTTTATAAAGATGGAAATTTTATTGAAAGATCACTTCCTTTTGATGTTATTCCAAGAATAATAGATTCAAAAGAGTTTGATAAAATGGATAAAGGTTTATCTCAACGAATAAAGGCTTTAAATCTTTTTTTAGAAGATTTATATACAGATAAAAAAATAGTAAAAGATGGAATTATTCCAGAAGAATTTATTTTTCAGGCAAAAGGTTATTTAAAAGAGCTTGAAGGTTTCTCTCCAAATAAAAAAATCAGAACACATATAAATGGTATAGATTTAGTAAAAGATACAGTAACAGATGATTGGGTTATTTTAGAAGATAATTTAAGAGTTCCAAGTGGTGCTAGTTATCCTTTATCTGTTCGAGATACTTATAGAAAAATTTATCCAGATTTTTTTGAAAAACTAAAAATAAAACCTATAAAAGGTTATCCATCAATTTTAGAAGAAGCAATGAATTATGTTAGTTGTGGAGGAATAAATGTAGTTTTAACTCCGGGTAGATTTAATTCAGCTTATTATGAACATGCCTATTTAGCTAAAAAAATAGGTGCACAACTTGTAAGAAATGATGAAGTTATAGTTAAAAATAAGAATTTATATTTTAAAAATTATAATGGTCAATTAATTAAAGTGGGTGCAGTTTATAGAAGATTAGATGATGAATTTTTAGACCCAAAATTCTTTAATGAAGAAAGTCTTATTGGAGTTCCAGGCATAATGGAAGCATACTTAGCTGGAAATGTGGCAATTATGAATGCACCGGGAAATGGAATAGCTGATGATAAAGGTATTTACTATTTTGTTCCAAAAATGATTAAATATTATTTAGGTGAAGAACCAATTTTACATAATGCTCCAACTTATTTACCATATTTTGAAGATGATAAAAAGTATGTATTTGAAAATATGCATAAATTAGTTATTAAAGATGTTGCAGAAGCTGGTGGTTATGGAGTTATGTTTGGACATGCTATGTCAAAAATTCAATTAGAAGATTTGAAAACTATTATAAATGCAAATCCAAGAAGATTTATAGCTCAAGAGTTAATAGAGTTTTATGATGAAGAGTGTTATATAAATGATGAAATTGTTCCAAGAAAAGCTGATTTTAGAGCTTATGTAGTTATGTCAGATGAACCAAAAGTTTGGCAATGTGGATTAACACGATATGCAATGGAAGCAGGTAATTATTTAGTAAATTCATCTCAAGGTGGTGGATTTAAAGATACTTGGGTAATGGAGGCTTAATATGGAACAATTATTAACAGCAAATGTAGCAACTAATCTTTATTGGTTTGGAAGATATTTAGAAAGAGTAGAAGCAACACTTATTGAAGCAGTTTATCATTTTGATAGAATAATAGATATAGATAAAAATTCAGGAAAAGATTTTTATAAAAAATTAGGTGTTGATTTAGAATATACAAATGCAAGAGATTTTTTAAATGTTGCAATTTTTGGAAATCATAGTGCAAATATAAATAGTTTAATTTCATATGCAAAAGAAAATGCAATTATAAGTCGGTCAAATATGGATACAGAAGCATTTGGTTCTGTAATTGAATTAGCTGATTTGTTAAAACATTCAAGTCATGCAAGTTTTTTAATAGATTGTAGATTTATTGATTATGTCCTTTCTTTAATTAGTGAGATTTGGGGAGAATTAACAAGAAAACAAAAAAGAAATACAAGTGATTATTTTATTAGATTAGGGAAATTAGTAGAGAAAGTAGATTTCCATTTAAGAATTGAAAAGGATAAAGAGTTTTCATTGGTTGTTATGGAAGAAATTGATAAAATTGTAAGTATATTAGCACCAAATGCAGAATTTCTGACACATAATGAGAATGACTCTTATGAAGCAATTCTTAATTCAGTGAATAGAAAAATAAATAAAATAATAGTTGAGGGATAATGATTACAAAAGAAATATTTACATCTAATCTACCTGTAGGAGAAAAATTATCTGTTAAAAGAACTAGATTTGAACCTATTTATGTTGATGAAAATAAAAAATTAAAAAGAATCTCAATAGTTAGTGGAATACATGGAGATGAATTAGAAGGTCAATTAGTAATTTATTTATTAGCTGATTGGTTAAATAAAAATAGTGAAAAACTAAAAGGTATAGTTGATATTTATCCTGCGGTTAATTCTTTGGGTGTAGATACAATTACAAGAGGATTTCCTTTATATGATGTAGATTTAAATCGAACTTTTCCTGGAAGTGCTGATGAATTTCTTCCTGGGCAAGTTGTTTATGCTTTAGCACAAGATGTGAGAGGAAGTGATATTGCTATTGATATTCACTCAAGTAATATTTTTTTAAGAGAAATTCCTCAAATTAGAATAAATAAAGAGTTTTCAGAAGGTACTTTGCCCTTAGCCAAAGAGTTAAATTGTGATTTTATTTGGATTCATGATGCTGTAACTGTTCTTGAAGCAACTTTTTCTCATACATTAAACTCTATGGGTACAAAAACACTTGTTGTTGAAATGGGTGTTGGAATGAGACTTACTAAAGAATATGGAAATCAACTTTTAATTGGTATTTTAAATTTGATGAAAAAAGAGGGCATTATCGAATGTGATGAAGAATTTTCAGTAAGAGAACCTTTTAGTTCAGAAATTGGTGATGTTTTTTATCTAAATGCTGCAAAAAGTGGTTTATTTGTTCCTGCTCTTGATCATTGTGCAATTATAAAAGAAGGAGATAAAATTGGTGATATTGTAGACCCTTTAACAGGAACTATTTTAACTACACTAACAGCTCCAAATAATGGTATTTTATTTACTTTAAGAGAATATCCAGTTGTTTATGAAGGTTCTTTAATAGCTAGAATTTTTGGAGAAAATAGTGGAAAAAATTGAAATATTAAGAATAGAATCTCTTAGTCGTGAACCTTTGGTTGTTGAAGGTTATTTATTTAAAGGAACAAATCCAAATGCTCCTAAAATTGCAATAGTTGGTGCAATGGAAGGAGATTCGATATTACCTTTATATTGTGCTTCTACTTTAGTTGATTTTTTTAAAAATAAACTTGAACAAGAAAAATTAAAAGGTGATGTTTTAATTATTCCTTCAATAAATCATTATGCATTAAATATTGGAAAAAGATTTTGGCCTTTAGATAACACAGATTTAAATATGATGTTCCCTGGATATGAATTAGGTGAAACAACTCAAAGAATTGCAAAAAAAGTATTTGATGTTTTAAATGGTTATGATTTTGGAGTTATACTTGAGCGACGTCCAGATCCAGCAACTTGTTTGCCTTATATAAAACTTTATAAAAGTGGATATGAAGATTTACTTGCAGCAAAGAAATTTGGTTTTAAACTAATTCATCATAGAACAATGAAATCAATAGATACTGTAACTTTACAATATAACTGGCAACTTTGGGGAACTAAAGCATTTTCAATTATGTGTCCTAGTGATAATCAAGTAGATAAAAAAGTTGCAAATCAAATAAATCAAGCAATTATCAGATTTATGGATAAAAGTAAAATCATAAATTATCATATTTTTAATGGATATGAATCAACAGTTATGGATAGAAATACAATAAGTGTTGTAAAATCTGCTAAAAGTGGAATTTTTATTTCAAAAGAATCACCAGGAAATTATGTCTCAAAAGACCAAGTAATTGGTGAAATAGTACATTCTTTAGAAGGAAATGTAATACACCAATTTTTAGCACCTTGTAATGGAATGATTACATGTTTTTATAGTAATTCACTTATTTTTGAACATGCTGTTGCATTTAGAATTGCAAAAATTGGCTAGAAAACTAGCTAATTTTTCAATTTTATTTTAAAAGTATTGACAAGTTAAAAAAAATAAAATATAATTTCACCAATTTAGTAGGTGATAAATGAAAATATCAAAAAAAACAGATTATGCTTTAAGAGCTTTATTTGCAATTGCTGAGCAAAAAAATAGTTCGATTTCAATTAGAGAATTATCAGAATCAGTGGATGTACCAAGAAGGTTTTTAGAAAATATTATGCTTGAAATGAATAGAGCAGGTTGGGTAAAAAGTATTCCTGGTCGTTATGGTGGATATATTTTAGCAAAAGCTTCAAATGAGATAACTTTAGGTGAAGTTATTCGTTATTTTGAGGGAATGATAGCTATGATTTCTTGTGTATCTGTTTCTAGTTATGAGCCTTGTTCTCAAGAAAGCAAGTGTTATTTTAGAAGAATATTTTTAAATATTAGAAATTTAACAGCTCAGATTTTAGATAAAACAACAATAGCTTCTTGTTTATTGCAAGAACCTATTTCAAAAGAAGATGTTTACAAAGAAGAATTTATAGGTGGTTTAGGAATTTAACCACTTATATTTTTTTTAATTTTAAATATTCACCTATTTAGTGTGTATTATATAAAAGGAGCCAAATATGATGTGTGATATGTGTAGGACTAAGAGTCGGTTTTAAGAATTGGTGAGATTTTTTTTAAATCTTTAATATTCACACATTTAGTGTATATTAATTAATAAAATAGGAAATAAAATGAAAAGAGTAATAAAAAATATAAAAAACTTAGTTTTAGTGGGTTTATTGATACCTGCATTTGCAATTGCAGATAAAGAGTATGACTATAAAGCAGAAGCACAAAAAAAATCAATTGAGATATTAAATGTTTCTTATGACCCAACAAGAGAGCTGTATGAAGAATACAATAAAGAGTTTTCTAAATATTGGAAAGAAAAAACAGGTCAAGAGGTAAAAATAAAACAATCTCATGGTGGTTCAGGAAAACAAGCACGGGCTGTAATTGATGGATTAAAAGCTGATGTTGTAACTTTGGCACTTGCTTATGATATAGATGCAATTAGTCAAAAAGCCAATCTTTTTCCAAATGATTGGCAAAAAAGATTTGAAAACAATTCATCTGCTTATACTTCAACAATAGTTTTTTTAGTTAGAAAAGGAAATCCAAAAGCTATAAAAGATTGGGATGATTTAATAAAAGATGATGTGGAGGTAATTACTCCAAATCCAAAAACATCAGGAGGTGCAAGATGGAACTATTTAGCAGCTTATGCTTATGCACTTAAAAAAGAGTTAGGAAGCTTAGATAATCTTGATAAAAATTCACAGAAATATAAAGAAGCAGATTTAAAAGCAAAGCAGTATTTAACAAATTTATTTAAACACGTTCCTGTTTTAGATTCAGGAGCAAGAGGTGCAACAAATACATTTGTTCAAAGAAAAATAGGAGATGTTTTACTTGCTTGGGAAAATGAAGCATTTTTAGCAAAAAATGAACTTGGACCTGATGAGTTTGAGATAGTTGTACCATCAATTTCAATTTTAGCTGAACCTCCTGTTGCAATTGTAGATGAAAACGCAAAAAAGAAAGGAACATATAATGTTTCAAAAGCTTATTTGGAGTATTTATATTCAAAAATTGGTCAAGAAATAGCAGTTAAAAATTATTATAGACCTTACAAACCTGAATTAGTCTCACAAGATGAATTAAAAATATTTCCAAAACTTGAATTAGTAAAAATAAATGATTTATTTGATAGCTGGCAAGATGCACAAAAAACACACTTTAATGATGGTGGAACATTTGATTCAATTTATAAATAAAAGTGATAGAAATGCAAATAGAAGATATAAAGATTAATCTTGCTAATAGAAAAGAGTTTTTAGAAGATAATAAAAATAAAATGTTCAATAAAGTAGCTATCTTTGATGTTAATGGTTTTGGAAATATAAATCATTATTATGGATATGATTTTGGTGAAAAAGTCCTAAAAATCATATCTTTAAGATTAGAAAATAGATTTTTAAATAGCAAAATTTATTATTTAGGAGCAGATAATTTTGCAGCAACTTCTAGTGCTGAAATATCTAAAGATAGATTTATTCAAACTATAAAATCAATCGTTTGGTATTTTGGATATTCACCTATTGAACTTGAGGGATATAAAGTATATATCCCTTTAAGAGCAGGTGTGGCTATAAATTATCCTGAACTTTTATTTAGTGCTGAGTTTGCCCTAAAACAAACAAAAATTGTAAAACATAATTTAGTGATTTATGATAGTGAACAACATCATATTTGTCATCCAAATTCTTTATCTATTGAACAAGATTTATATTGGGAAGCTCAAATTATTGAAGCAATTAGAAAAGATAAATTTGAAATTTTTGTTCAATCAATATCAAATCAATTTGAAAAAAAATATGAAGTTTTAGTTCGTATGAAAAATTCAAAAGGTGAAATAATAAGTCCATATTTTTTCATAAATAGGGCAAAAAAAATAAATTTATATAGTGAAATTACAAAAAAAGTAATTCAAAAATCTTTTGAGTATTTTGAAAACAAAAATATAGAGTTTAGTATCAACTTATCAATAAGTGATATTTTAGAAAAAGATGTTGTTGATTTTTTAATTCAAAAAATTTATGAGTTTGATATTGCACATTTTTTGACAATAGAAATAACAGAGAGTGAAGGTATAGATAATCTTGAAGAACTTATATCTTTTATCAAAATTATGAAAAATTTAGGGACAAAAATAGCAATTGATGATTTTGGTACGGGATATTCTAATTTTTCATATTTAGTTAGATTACAAGCAGATTTTATAAAACTTGATGGGTCAATTATTCAAGATTTAAATAGAACTAAAACAGCAAAAGCAGTTGTAGAGGCTATTGTTTTTTTTGCAAAAAAAGTTGGAATAAAAACAGTTGCAGAGTTTGTTTCAACAAAAGAGATTTATGAAACTTGTAAAGAGTTAGAAATAGATTATTTTCAAGGATTTTGGTTTGATGAACCTAAAAACGTCAAAGAGTTGAAGAAGGAAATATAAATGAGATTAAATTTTGGCATATTAAAAAGACCAAAATCCACAATCCCAGGATTTGGTTTGACTTTGGGATATACAGTTTTTTATTTAAGTATTATTGTAATTATTCCACTTATAGCTTTGTTTACAGAAGCTTTTAGTTTGGGATGGCAAGCTTTTTTGGATGCAACTACAAATGATAGAGTAATAGCAAGTTATAAACTAACTTTTTTTACATCTTTAATAGCAGCACTTATAAATACTTTTTTTGGACTTATTGTTGCTTGGTGTTTAGTTAGATATAACTTTTTTGGAAAAAGAGTTTTTGATGCGATTGTTGATTTACCTTTTGCTTTACCCACAGCTGTTTCAGGGATTGCTCTTACAACACTTTATTCATCACAAGGTTGGTTTGGACAAATTTTACAACCATTTGGAATAAAAGTTGTTTTTACTCCTATTGGAATAACAATAGCTTTGATTTTTATTGGTCTTCCTTTTGTTGTAAGAACAATTCAACCAGCATTTGAAGAGTTAGAAGTTGAACAAGAAGAAGCAAGTGCAAGTTTGGGAGCAAGTAGATGGCAAACATTTTATAAAGTGATACTTCCTACTATTTTTCCAGCACTTTTAACTGGATTTGCTTTATCTTTTGCAAGAGCTTTAGGTGAATATGGTTCAGTTGTTTTTATAGCTGGAAATATGCCAATGAAAACAGAGATTAGTACACTTTTGATTATTACAAAACTTGAACAATATGATTATGCAGGAGCAACAGCGATTGCGGTTGTAATGTTATTAATCTCTTTTGTAATGTTACTTTTAATAAATATTCTTCAAAGATGGAGCTCAAGAAGAAGAGGAATGGAGGCTATATGAAAACTTTTAATAATTCAAAAAGTTCACAAGGTGAATCAAAAGTAGTTAAATATTTACTAATAACAACAGCGATAGCATTTTTAGCTGTTATGTTGGTAGTTCCTTTGATTACAATATTTGCAGAAGCTTTTAGAAAAGGAGTTGAAGCATATTTTTTAAGTTTTGAAGATGAGTATGTTTTAAGTGCAATTAAACTCACATTTATAACTGCAATTATTGCTGTTCCTTTAAATTTAGTTTTTGGGCTTGCAGCTTCTTGGGCAATAGCGAAATACTCTTTTTTTGGGAAAAGTTTTTTGATAACTTTGATTGATTTACCTTTTGCTGTAAGTCCTGTAATTTCAGGATTTGTCTATGTTTTATTGTTTGGAGCTCAAGGTTGGTTTGGTTCTTGGCTGATTGAAAATGATGTACAGATTATTTTTGCAGTTCCTGGAATTGTATTAGCAACTATATTTGTAACTTTTCCATTTGTTGCAAGAGAGTTAATTCCTTTGATGCAAGAGATGGGAAATGATGAAGAACAAGCTGCACTTTTACTTGGAGCAAGTGGTTTTCAAACATTTTTAAAAGTTACTTTACCAAATATAAAATGGGGACTTTTATATGGAGTTATTTTATGTAATGCAAGAGCAATGGGAGAATTTGGAGCAGTTTCAGTTGTTTCAGGACATATTCAAGGGGTGACAAATACGATGCCTTTGCAAGTTGAGATTTTATATAACGAATATAACTTTGTAGCAGCTTTTGCAGTTTCAACACTTTTAGCAATTTTGGCCTTATTAACTCTTGTTTTAAAATATATTTTAGAGTGGAAAGTACAAAAAAGAGCAAAAAAATTAGAAAACGAAGAATAATTTATAGGAAAAAATATGAAGATTGAAGTAAAAAATTTAACAAAAAACTTTGGAAATTTTGTAGCACTCGAAAATATAAATTTAGATATTGTTGATGGTGAATTATTGGCACTTTTAGGACCATCAGGAAGTGGGAAAACAACTCTTTTAAGAATGATTGCTGGACTTGAAACAGTTGATGATAAAGATAGTGGAGAAATTTTATTTAATGGTATAAATGTTGCAAAAAAAGATATTGGTGGACGAGATATCGGGTTTGTTTTTCAACATTATGCCTTGTTTCGTCATATGACAGTTTTTGAAAACATCGCTTTTGGACTTAGAGTAAAACCTAAAAAACAAAAACTTTCAAATAAAGAGATTGAAGAAAAAGTAAATAAACTTTTAAAACTTATTCAACTTGATGGTTTTGCTTCTCGTTTCCCTTGGCAATTGTCTGGTGGTCAGCGACAAAGAGTTGCACTAGCACGTGCACTTGCTGTTGAACCAAAAGTTTTACTTTTAGATGAACCTTTTGGTGCGCTTGATGCAAAAGTGCGAACTGATTTAAGAAGATGGTTAAAAGAGCTTCAAGAAGAACTTGGAATTACAACTATTTTAGTAACACATGACCAAGAAGAAGCACTTGAAGTTGCAAATAGAATAGTAGTAATCAGTACAGGAAAAATAGAGCAAGTTGGAACTCCTGAAGAGGTATTTCACAATCCAAAAAATGAGTTTGTAATAAACTTTTTAGGAAATGTAAATCTATTTCATGGGCGAGTTGATGATGGAAAGTTAAATCTTGAAGATAGCTCAGATAATAAATATTTGATTAGACCCCATGAGTTAGAAATAATTTCAGTAAATGATAAAGAAGCAATTTTACAAGCAAAGGTAAAGTATATTCAACTTGCAGGTTCTTTTGTGAAAATAGATTTAAGTCATCTAAATGATGAAACAAAAACTTTGATGGTTGAGATATCACACTCTGAGTTTAAAGAGAAAAATATTCAAAAAGGAAATCTTGTAGGTATTCGTCCAAGAACTTTAAGAACATTTGAAGATGGGGCAGGAATATAAAACTTCATTATAAGATTATTTATAAATATAATATAAAGAATATACTCCATAAAATGGATAGATTAATCTAATTATGTAAGTCTTATGTAATAAATTATTTAGTAAAGTACGCGATAGTAAATAACTTGTAAATAAGGAAAACTTATGTTAAAGAACTTAAATACAAAAATGAAACTTTTATTGTTTCCTTTTATGTTTGTAGTTATTGTTTTTGTATCAGTATTAATCTATTTAAATTATAGTAATTTAGCTGAAAAAAGAAATGAAGTTGCACTAGAAACAGAAGGTTTTGTACAAGACCTTTTAAAAGGAAGAATATCAGTATATCAATTTTTAAGAAATCAAAATGCAGAAAATATTCAAAAAGTTAGAGATAATTTCAGTGCATTAGATAAAAAAGTTTTAGATTTAAAAGAGGCTGTTTCTGTTGAAAGAAACAAAATCTTATGTGATGAAATAATTGAATCTTCTAAAAACTATATGGAAGATTTTGAAGCATTCTCAAAAGATTATAGTAAAGATAAAGAAGAAACAGAGTCTTTAAAAGCAACTCTTAATGATATGGTAAAATCTGGTGAAATCTTAGAAGTTAAGATTAGAGAAATAAATAAAAGTGCTTTAGATCTAAAACAAGAAGCACATAATTCTCTAAATAATATTTTAATTGCATTAGCTATAGTTGCTATAATAAGTTTTATTTTGATTTCACTAATAATTTCAAAAATAGTTATAACTTCTTTAGACAACTTCAAAATAGGATTAATATCATTTTTTTCATATCTAAATAGAAGCTCAAAAGATATTTCATTATTAGATGATTCTTCAAAAGATGAATTTGGGGAAATGGCTAAATTTGTTAATGATAATATTAAACAAATTGAAAAAACTATTAATCAAGATACAGCTCTAATAGAAGATGCTAAAGTTGTAATGACTAGAGTTAATAATGGTTGGTATGGTCAGTTTATAGAAAAATCAACTTCAAATGCCTCTTTAGAAGAGTTTAGAGATAATGTAAATAAAATGATTGAAAGTACTAGAAAAAGATTTGAAGAAGTAGATGAAATCTTAGAAGAGTACTCAAAACTTGATTATAGAAAAGCTTTAAAAATGCATCCAAATGATGAAAAAGGTGGAGTGTTTGAAAGATTAGTAGTAGGAATTAATACCCTACAAGATTCAATTACACAAATGTTAATAGATAATAAAACAAATGGATTAACATTAGATGCAAGTTCAGATATATTACTTATAAATGTAGATAAATTAAATCTAAGTTCAAATGAAGCAGCAGCGTCTTTAGAAGAGACAGCAGCAGCAATAGAAGAGATAACAAGTAATGTAAGAAATAATACAGAGAATATTGCAAAAATGGCAATGCTTTCAAATCAAGTAACAAAATCAGCAAATGATGGAGAAAAACTTGCAAACCAAACAACTCAGTCAATGGATGAAATAAATAATCAAGTAAATCTAATCAATGAAGCAATAACTGTAATTGATCAAATAGCATTCCAAACAAATATACTTTCACTTAATGCAGCAGTAGAAGCAGCAACAGCAGGTGAAGCAGGAAAAGGATTTGCAGTTGTAGCAGCAGAAGTGAGAAACCTAGCATCAAGATCGGCAGAAGCTGCAAAAGAGATAAAAGCAATAGTAGAAAATGCAACAAGTAAAGCAGATCAAGGGAAACAAATAGCAGGACATATGATAGATGGATATAAACAATTAAATGAAAACATCCAACATACAATAAATCTAATCTCTGATATACAAAATGCCTCAAAAGAGCAATTGTTAGGAATAGAGCAAATAAATGATGCAGTAACCCAGTTAGACCAACAAACACAACAAAATGCGATGGTGGCAAGTCAAACACATGATGTAGCAGTAATAACAGACCAAATAGCGAAATTAGTTGTAAGTAATGCAAATGAAAAAGAGTTTAATGGTAAAAATGAGGTTAAAGCTAAGGATATGAATCTCAATACAGCTAAAAAAGAGAATTTTGTTGTTGCAAAAAAATCAACATCAAAACAACAAGAAACAACTTCAACTAGAAAAGAGACAAAAGTAGTATCATCAACAAAATCAAATGATGATGAGTGGGAAAGTTTTTAAACTTCCTTCTTCTCTTTTATAGCCTCAACATTTACTTTCACTTTTAAGGTACTTCCTCCACTACTTTGAACAACACCTTTTAAAGGTGAAATATCTAAATAATCTCTTCCATATCCAAGGATAATATACTCTTCATTTGGGATTTTATTATTTGTTGGATCAAAATCTGCCCAACCAAAAGTAGGAATATATATAGAAAACCAAGCATGAGAAGCATCTGCACCAAAAAGTTTTTCTTTTCCTTCTGGTGGAATAGTTTGAATATAACCACTTACATATCTTGTTGGTATTCCAATACTTCTTAACGCTGAAATAGCAAATTGAGCAAAATCTTGACATACACCTTTTTTCTCTTTGAAAACTACTTCAATAGGAGTTGTAATATCTGTAAAACCAGAAACGAAATCAAAATCATTAAAGATTCTTCCCATAAATTCATTTGTAGCTTCAAATAAATTTCTATCATCACTAAATGATTCTAAAATATAATCTTTTATTTGAATTGATGGCATGGGAATAGATTCTGTTTCAAATAAAAATAGTTTTGCTAATACATCATCTTTATAATATTTATTTAATCTAGCTTTTGCTTCTTTTACTGTAATTGAAATATTTTTAAGAGTTTCAATTTCTTTATTTATCTCTTCTTCTAATCTTTCAACTTTTGATTTTGCAATTACTTTTAAAGTTCTATGTGATTCTCTTATTAGCATAAAATTATTTGTATTCCCAAAATAATCAATAAATTCATTTGTTTCATAAGGTGTTGGCTCAATATGTAAAGAATATTCTAAAAGTCTTTGAGTATTTATGTCTTTGGGTTTTAGTCTAGCTATATTATGGCTAAAAGTTACAATTGCAGCATAATCAAATTTTGTTTCGTGATATATTTCATAAATCATTAAATTACTCGTTGTAGTGTGAAAAATAAGTTTTTGTTAATTCTTCTGAAGTTTGACTTAGTAAATCAGAAATTACAGAAAGAAAACTTTCAAGCTCTTTGTAGATGTATTCATCTTCTTTTGTTTCTAAAAGTTTATTTGTATTTGCAAGTGTTAACATAGAAAAGACTTTAAATATAGGCTCTTCAAAGTTGCTTAATCTTGAATTATCAATATTTTTTGGTAACTCTTTTAAATCTTCTAACAACTGAGTTATTATGTAAATCAGAGATTTTGGATATTTTTTGTTGAATAATAAAAAATCTAATACATTTTTTAAATCTAAAGATGATTTATAATAAGCTCTATAAGAGTTATAACTTTCATAAGAGTTAAGCATAGAATCCAAAACATCATATTCTAAAAGTTTATCAAGCTTTAAAGTGAGTAAAGAACGTAATTTAGAAATAAGCAATTGAGAAATCTCTATTTTACATCCTATGTCATATAAAATTAAACCTTGCTCTTTAAATATACTTTCATCAATCAATTCTTTGTAAGCCATTAAATAAATCAAAAGTTTATCAAGTTCATTTATATGGTCTTTATATGAAATTACTTCTCTTTTATTATAACTATTCCACTCTTTTTGGAGTTTTTCGTAGATTCTCCATGCTTCCATTGTTAGAAGATTTTTTACACTAGCATTTAAATTTGAGAGTAAACTAAGAGAAAAAGAGAGACTTCCAACTCTATTTTTATCTTTTATTAGTGAAATTATTTCTGTAAGAGGTTGTTTTAATTTTTCATCTAAAAATCCTGGATAACACATTGTAAGATGAGTTAATGCTCTATTTAAAATCTTTGTTGTTTGTTTTGAACTTATGTTATCATCATATCTGTTGATATTTAACATAGATTTTAAATTAAATCTAATCATTCTTGCTGTTGTAATAGCTCTACTTAAATATCTTCCCATCCAAAAGAGATTTTCAGCTCTTTTTGTAGAGATATTTTCAAGCCTAGAATCAAAAAAAGCTCTATTTTTAAATATATTATTTCCTACATATTCTTCATCTTTTCCTAAAATCCATAAATCTTTACTAGCTCCTCCTTTTTGATTAGAAACAACTAATGAATCTTTAGAGGGAGAAACACGAATTAAACCACCTTGTAAGACATTATAATCCTCTCCTTGTAGATAGGAAAAAGATCTAATTACAGTATTTCTAGGCTCAACTTTTCCTTTTGAAAAAGAGGGTGTAGTTGAAAAATCTATGATTTCTTGACCTACATAATAATGAGGTGCTTTTTTTATCTTTTCTGTTAAATCAAGAAGTTGTTTTTCATCAAGTTTATTTGCGAAATATACTTCGATATTATCAGTTCTATCAATCTTTTTTATTATTAGATTCTTCAGATTTGCAAGTACAAAGTCAAGTTCTTTTTTTTGTCCACACCACCAAGTGGCAATTTGAGGAAGAATTAATTCTTCATCTAATAAAAATTTTGCAATATTTTTCATAAAAGGATTTAATCCAATATTTTCAAGTATTCCAACTCCAATTGGATTAATCATAGATAAGTTATCTTCTCTAACAACATTTACAAGACCTGCAACACCTAATTGAGAATTGTTTTTTAATTCAAGTGGGTCACAATATTGGGCATCAACTCTTCTTATTAAAGTATCAACACGTCTTAATCCTTTTAGACTTTTTAGCCAAAGGTGATTGTTTTTTACAAGTAAATCTTCTCCTTGAACTAAAGTTAAATCTAAATATGAACTAAGATAAGAGTGTTCAAAATAAGTCTCATTTAATGGTCCAGGAGTTAAAAGTACAATTAAAGGATTATCTTGATTTGAAGAAGATAAAGATTTAAGCATATCTTTATAACCTTCTATAAATTTAGCCATTTTTTTTATTTCAACATTTGGATATAAATCATTTGAAATAGAGTTCATAGTAAGACGATTTTCTATAGCATATCCAAGACCTGATGGGGATTGAGTTCTATCATTAATAACCCAAAATTTACCATCTGGGCCTCTACTTATATCACTTGCATAAAATCTTAGAGAATAGTAGTCTTGATTATGAAAATTAAAAACTTCAGGAATAAAACTTTTGTGACCGAAAACTATTTCAGCAGGGATAATTCCTTCTTTTATAAGTTTTTGTTCAGTATATAAATCTTTAAAAATAAGATTTAGAAGTTTTGCCCTTTGTTTTAAACCTTTTGAAACCTCTTCCCATTCTTGTGAAGTTATAACTAAAGGAATAGGATCAAGATTCCATCTTCTATTATTTCCTTCTGGATCATTATAGATATTGTAAGTAACTCCATTATCTTCAAGTCGCCAATCAATTTCTAGTTGTTTTTGTTCTAATTGTTTGATTCCAGCATTTTCAAGTCCAGCTATAATATCTTTCCAGTGAGGTCTAATATTACATTCATTATCAAACATTTCATCAAATGATGATTCTAACCTACAACTATCAAAAATTGACATCTAATTTTTCATCCACCTTTGTCTTAAATCTAATGTATGAGGATACTCTTTATTTTTTGGCATTTCATGGAAGTATAGTTTTTTACTTCCAGTTTTACTTGTCATAACTCTTGATGCTTCAACTGCAAAAACAGAGTTTGCTTCACCAGTAATTTTAGGTTCAATTGGAGTTACTTCTCCTTGTGAATGGTTAAAGTCCCAATATCTATTTATTCTTCTTGATTCAGCTTCATAAGAATTTACAGGGAATGTATCATAACTTCTTCCACCAGGATGTGAAACAAAATAGTTAAATCCACCAATTGATCTTGTATTCCATTTGTCTATTATATCAAAAGTTAAAGGTGTATCAACTTTAATGGTTGGATGCAAGGCCGACCAAGGTTGCCAAGCTTTATATCTAACACCACTTACATATTCTCCTTCAACATTTGTTTTACTAAGAGGAACTTGAACTCCATTACAACTTATGACATATCTTTCTTCATTGAAATCTTGGATTTTAATTTGTAGTCTTTCAAGTGATGAATCAACATATCTTGCTGTTCCTTGACTTCCAGATTCTTCTCCTAAAACATTCCAAGGCTCAATAGCAGCTCTTATTTCAACATGCATTCCTTCAATGGTTGTCATACCATATAATGGGAATCTAAACTCAAAAAATGGATCAAACCAGTCTAATTTAAATTCATATCCTTCATCATTTAGATACTCAACTACACTTTTTAAATCCTCTCTTACATAGTGCTCTAGTAAGAATTTATCGTGAAGTCTTGTTCCCCAACGAATAAGATTATGTTTATATGGTCTTTTCCAAAAGCATGAAACTAAAGCTCGAACTAATAACATTTGTAAAAGTGCCATTTGTGAATGAGGTGGCATATCAAAAGCACGTAATTCTAAAATTCCAAGTCTTCCACTTGCAGTATCTGGTGAGTATAGTTTATCTATACAAAACTCACTTCTATGTGTATTTCCTGTAATATCTGTTAACATATGTCTAAATAATCTATCTGTTAGCCAATAAGGAACATCTCCACTTTCAGGTATTTGAGAAAAGGCAATTTCTAATTCATAAAGATTCTCAACTCTTCCTTCATCAACTCTTGGAGCTTGTGAAGTAGGACCTATGAATGCTCCACTAAATAGATATGAAAGTCCAGGGTGATGTTGCCAGAAAGTAATTAAACTTCGTAATAAATTAGGATTTCTTAATAGTGGCGAATCGCTAGGCTCCATAGCTCCAATAGTTACATGGTTTCCCCCACCAGTTCCTGTGTGTCTACCATCTATCATAAATTTTTCAGTTCCAAGACGACAAACTCTAGCATCTTCATAAAGACTTAAAATATTATCACTTAACTCTTTCCATGAGCTTGTTGGTTGAATATTTACTTCAATAACACCTGGGTCTGGAGTAACTTTTATTCTATCTGTTCTTAAATCATAAGGAGGTTCATATCCTTCAATTATAACAGCCATATTTAATCTAGTAGCTGTTTCTTCAATAGAAGCAATTAAGTCTAAAAATACTTCAGTTTTTTCAATTGGAGGAAGGAAAATACAAAGTTTGTTATCTCTTATCTCAATACTTAATGCTGTTCTAACAAAAGCTGTATATTTATTTTTAAGAGTAGTTTTTTTACTCATTTTTTTAGCACGTTTTTCAACTGCACTTATATAATCACCAAGCGCAGGATATGAGGCAAATAAATCTGGTTGAAAATCTTGCTCTAATTCAACTTGTGGTTTTACGATTAATGATTCTAAAGGAAGTCTAAATCCTATTGGCGAATTTCCTGCACTTAGAAATAGATGACCACGTCTAAATTCCCATTTTGATGTAATCCATTTTGTTGTTCCAAAATTAATAGGTAGAACATATCCTACTTCACTATTTAATCCTTGAGTTAACTTTTGAGCAATAGTTTTTCGCTCTAAAGGATCTTTTAAATCATATTTTAAAGGGTCAATATCAATAGGAAGTTCTGCTTCTTTCATAATATAATAAATTGGGTCTTCAAAAGCTGGAATTACATTTTCATCACTTATACCTAAAATCAAAGAAAGTGTTGAAATAAACTCTTTTGCATCAGCTGTCGTATACGAATAGCTTTTATTCATATCAGCTAATAAATCTGGATTCTTCCAAATAGGTTTATCATCTTTTCTCCAAAAGATAGTTGTTTGCCATCTAGGAAGTGGTTCTCCTGGGTACCATTTTCCTTGAGCGTGATGAAGTAGTCCACCATTTGTATTTGTTTCAAGTAATCTTCTTGCAAGATTATTTGCTAATTCTCTTTTATGTTCACCATCTGCTTCACTATTCCATTGAGCAGATTCCATATCATCAATAGATACAAAAGTAGGTTCTCCTCCCATAGTTAAACGAACATCATTTTTAACTAAATCTTCATCAACTTTAAAACCTAAGTTATAAATAGCATCCCATTGTTCTTCTTTGTATGGTTTTGTAACTCTTGGTGATTCAAAAATTCTTGTTACTTTATTTTCGTAATCAAACTTAGTTTCACATTTATCACTAAATCCTTCAATAGCGTGAGCAGAGTTATAATGTGGTGTACAAGCAAGTGGAATATGACCTTCTCCTGCAAAAAGTCCGCTTGTACTATCAAGCCCAATCCATCCTGCTCCTGGAACATAGACTTCTGTCCAAGCATGTAAATCTGTAAAGTCAGCTTCAGGACCACTTGGACCATCTAATGATTTAACATCGGCTGTTAATTGAACTAAATATCCAGATACAAAACGGCTAGCAAGTCCAAGATGTCGTAATACTTGAACAAACAACCAAGCAAAATCTCTACAACTTCCAAGTTTCTTTTCTAGTGTTGTTTTACAAGTTTGAACACCTGGTTCAAGTCTTACAGTGTAGTTTAGGTGTTGATTTATTTTTTGATTTACTTCGACTAGAAAATCAATAATAGGTTTTTCTTTTTTATCAATACTATTTATAAAATCTTTTAATATTTTATTCTTTTCTTCAATTTTTAAATAAGGTTTTAACTCTTTTTTTAAATCTTTTTTATATTCAAATGGGTAATTTTTTGCACTATCTTCAACAAAAAAATCAAAAGGATTAATAGTAATCATATCAGCTATGATTTCTACATCAATACAAAATTCATCAGTTTTTTCAGGAAAAACCAATCTTGCTAAATAGTTTCCAAATGGATCTTGTTGCCAATTTAAGAAGTGATTTTCTGGCTTGATTTTCAATGAATAAGCTTCAATTGGAGTTCTACTATGAGGAGCCGGTCTTAATCTAATTATATGTGGAGATAATGAAATCTTTCTATCGTATTTGTAGTGAGTTTTATGAGAAATTACTACTTTTAAAGACATTTTGAATCCTTTTATTTTGATAAAAATCATTATACAGAAATAAGCAAATAATAAAAATTAAATATTGTATATAAAGTGATGTACTGTATAAATTAGCATACTAAGTAAAGAAGTGATAAATATAAATACAATAATAACGAGTATATTTCTAAAATTAGCAATTAGTATTGACAAGTGCTAAAAAATATGTTAATATTCCAAGACTTGATATAAATACTATCAAGATTAAAAATTTTTAAGGAGTTAGAAATGCTTTTAACAAAATTTGATCCTTTTAAACAAATAAGAGAAATTGAAAAAAATTTATATAATCAAACTAATAGTGAAGGTGTAAATGCTTTCGTCCCTGTAGTGAACACAAGGGAAGGGGAGTTTGCTTATCACGTCGATATTGATTTACCTGGTGTAAAAAAAGAAGATATAAAAGTAGACATAAACAAGGGTATTTTAACGATCAGTGGTGAGAGAAAAATCAAAGATGAAGTAAAAGAAGAAGATTACTACAAAGTAGAGACATATTTTGGAAAATTTTCAAGAAGTTTTACTCTTCCAGATAATGCAGATATTGAAAATATTGAAGCAAGTAGTGAAAATGGAGTTTTAGAGGTAATTATCCCAAAACTTAAAGATGAAACTACTAAAAAAACAATAACAGTTAAATAAAAAGAAGGAGTTTACTCCTTCTTAAAAAAGGAGATTTAAATGAATAAGAATAAAACAAATAAGATTGATTATATTATTTTAATGAGTATTTATACTATATCTATTTTAAGTTCATTTTTTTTATTTCATAAATAAAAAAAATTTATTAAGATAACTTTAAAATAGTTATCTCACTTGAAGCCCCTAATCTCATAGGTGGTCCCCAAAATCCTGTACCTTTATTAACATAAACTTGTGTAGTTTCATTGTGTTGATGTAAACCTTTTACATAAGGTTGTTGAAGTTTTACTAAAAAATTAAATGGAAAAATTTGTCCACCATGTGTGTGTCCACAAAGAACTAAATCTATACCTTTTGTTTCTATTTCTTCTAAATATTTTGGTTGATGGGCTAAAAGAATAGTTGGTTTATCTTCACTATTTTTTAAAGCTTGAGTTATATTTGGTTTGTAAGAGCCATATCTTTCACCAAATCTATCATAAACTCCACAAAGATAAAAACCTTTATCTTTTTCCCCTATATAAATATTTTCATTTTCTAAAGTTTTAATTCCTAATGAATTTACATAATTAATAATTGGTTTTACACCATGAAAATATTCGTGATTCCCTACAATAAAATATGTTCCATATTTAGAGTTTATATTTTTTAATTCATCCAAAGCAGGTTTTGCATATTCAAGTTTTGTATCAACTAAATCACCAGTTATTACAACAACATCAGGATTTAGAATATTTACTTTTTTTACAAGATTTTTTATAAAATCTTTTGTAATTAATCCACCAATGTGAATATCACTTAGTTGTAAAATAGTATAAGGTTTATTTAAATTATTTATCTTAACATCAACTACTTCAATTTCGATATGTCTTGCATTATCCATAGCTTTTGCATTTGTTGCAATTACAGCTGAAATAATACCTATATCTAAACCTTTTTTAAAAAATTCTCGTCGATTTTTAGTATATTTTGTTTTTGAAATTCCAAGAGAGATGATTTCATGAAATAAAGTAATAATAAATGTTAAAAAAATCACCCCAATTGGTAAAGAAAGGAGAAAATAGAGCCAGTTGGGCACTAAGGGAAAATATCTAGCTATTGGATACATAAGTACCCCAAAAAATGTTAGATATAAAAATAAGCTAAGATATTTTCTAGTCTTATAATTAAAATCTAGTTTATTTATAAGACGTTTTTTTATTATCAATGTTTGAAAAGCAAAAACAATCATAAAAACTGAAAAAAATATTATAAAACTCATTTTGGATTGTATGCTTTCTTAGTTAATGAATTTTAAATAGAGTGTTTAGAGTTTGTTTAATTTGCAATTTTTTTAATACTCACAATTAAATTTTTAATATCTTCTTTTGTTTGTGAAAAATGAATAGAAATTCTAACCCATCCTGGACGATTATTTATATCAAGTTCTTTTATCCCAAGTAAATCATGACCATAAGGTCCAGCACATGAACATCCAGCTCTAGTTTGAAAATTATCAGTTGAAGACAAATTGTTACATAAATCATAAGGACTTAAACCTTTTATATTAAAAGAAATAATTCCTATATTTTCAACTTCTTGATTTCCATAGATTACACAATTTGGTATATTTTTTAATTCACTTATAAAATACTCTTTTAATTCATTTTTTCTATCTTTTATAAAATCAAAACCTATTTCATTTCTTAGTTGATATGCAAGACTTGCTCGAATAAATTGCAAAATAGGTGGAGTTCCAGCATCTTCTCTAGCTTCTATATCTTTTTGATAATATTGTGAATCTTTATTTACATATTCAACTGTTCCACCACCAGCAAAAGTAGGAGCAATTGATGTATCAATAAGATTTTTTCTAATAATTAATAATCCACAACTTCCAGGACCTCCAAGAAGTTTATGCGGAGATAAAACTAATGCATCATATAATTCACAAGGTACATTTATATATGGACTTGATGCAGCCGCATCAAATAAAACTTTCCCACCATAACGTTTAATAAGCTTTGATATTTCTTCATAAGGCGTAATAATTCCAGATACATTTGAAGCAATACAAAAGCAACCAATTATTTCTCTATGAGCATTTTCTTGCAAAATTTCTTTTAATTGAAAAAGGTCAACCAATCCATCACTTGTTAGTTTTATTCTTATAACTTCGCATAAAGCTTCTCTATAACTTACTTCATTTGAGTGATGTTCATAAGGTCCAACGATGATAAGGGGTAATTTCTTTTTAGCTACTGTTATTCCAAATCTTTTAATTGTTGCAGGAGGAATATATATTCCTAATAATTCTTGAAATTTTTTTATAGCAGCAGTTGTTCCACAACCGCTAGGAAGTATTGCAAATTCATCATTTAATTCCAAAGATTTTGCTAGATTTTTTCTGGCTTCTTCATAATAATTTGATGTAGTATCAGCATTTGAAGCTTCTTTTGAGTGAGTATTTGCATAAGTTTCTAAAACATCAAAAATTCTATTTTCTATTTGTCTAAATGCAAGTCCTGAAGCTGTGTAATCAAAATACTCTTTTTTATGTTTTCCAATAGTGTTGTATCTAATAAAGTTTAATAAATCTGTATGTTCATTGAAAAAAGGTCTAAAAATATTTTTATCCATAAATTTTTACTCTTTATAATTAGTTATTGTTATCTATTTTATAATTTTAAGTTATTTACTATAAGAGTTGGCTTCAATAAAAAGAGCTTAATAAAAAGCTCTTTTTTAAATAAAAGGATTAAAATTTATTTTTTCTAACTCTTTTGCCAAGTTTTCAGCACTATTTGTAGGAACATTTAAAATAATAATATTCCCTTTGTGAGTGATTTTAACTCTATTTGCTTCATATTTTTCAAGCAAAGTTGATAATGTGTCAATATTTGTACTAGAAATAGTTGAAGATTTCACTCTACAACCTATATAACTTTGACCTTCAATTTTACTTTTATTAATTCCAAGTCTAGGTTTTCTTGGTATGATATTTCCGCTTTTATTTATATTTCTTTGAATTTTGTAATTTACAGTTGAATTTAAAATATCAGAAAATTTGTTAAATCCCCAATTATTTACAAGATATTCAAATGTACTTCTTCTTGAATTTTCTCTATCACCAAAATCTTTATAAATATTAGCAATTGCAATTGCAGTTTTTATAACTTGTGCAGGTGTGATATATCCTATAATTTTGTCTAAAATTTTAACTGCAAAAACTATTTTATCTTTTTCATCTTTTGTTGCATTAAAACTAACATCAGGAGTAAATCTTACATCACAACCCTCTTCATAACCACTAATTGCGATTTGAAGTTTATTTGGAAGATTTTCAAAATTTTTATTCCCAATAAATGTTTCATTTAACTTATTAGCAAGTGGTTCAACATCTAAAAGTTGCGTATGGTCTATTCCATTTACTGGACAAGTTAAAACTCTTCTTACTGTATGACCCGCTTCAAAATAAGTGTTTAAATTTATCTCTTGAAGAAGTTTGAAAATCTCTGGCAAATCAGAAATTTTTAAATTTGTAAGTTCTATTTTTTGTTCATCTGAAAAGATTAATGTATTATTACTATATTTTTTAGAAATCAAACTAAGAGTTTTTAATTGGATTAAATTTAATTCTCCCATAGATAATGGGATTCTTAGTTTAAAATAGTTTTGTTGTTCATCTTGTGTATAAAGTCCATACCATTTGAATCTCTCCAAATCTTCAAGGCTCATTTTCTCACCAAAAACTGCATAGAAGTAGATGTCCGCTAAGACATCTACTCCACTTTTCTCTTTTTTTATTTTTTCCATATTAAATGCTAAGTTATTAGACATTATATAGCCTTACATTCCCATTCAGGGTAGTTTCTTCTAATAAATTCATTTAATTCAACTTCTGCTTTAGTATAAACTTTTTTATTTTCTTCAAGTTTTGCAAAACCTTCAATAGAAGATATGATCATTCCTGCACCAACAGTTGAGTTTGTGTATTTATCAATGATAATGAAACTTCCTGTATATCTATTTTCATGGTATGGATCAACGGCAATTTCTCTATCTAATGATAAAGTACATTTTGCAATATCATTAAGTGCTAATTCTGTTGTATCAATCTCTTCAAATGTATTGATATTCTTTTTAAATTCAATAGCATTAAACGCACCATTTAATACAGAAGTTGCTCTTTTAATAATATAGTTTTGGTTCAGTTTTAAAGGAGTTTCATCCATCCATACAACCATACAAGATAAGTGATTTGATACTTTTGGAATATCACTTGATTTTACAATCATATCACCTCTAGAAATATCAATCTCATCTTCAAGTGTAATTGTTGTCGCCATTGGAGCAAATGCTCTATCTATAGTTTCAACAGTTTCATCTTTTCCAATTGGTCTTAAATCTTTAATCTCATTTGATACTATAGATTTAACTTTTGATGTTTTTCTTGATGGTAACACTGTAATCTCATCACCAACTTTGATTTCACCACTTGCTATTGTTCCACTAAATCCTCTAAAGTTTAAGTGAGGACGTACCACATATTGAACAGGTAATCTAAATGAAGATGACTCTTGTTTATTAATAGGTGTAGTATCTAATAATTCCATTAAAGGAAGCCCTTTATACCAAGAACATTTAGGTGAAATAGTTAAAATATTATCTCCATCAAGTGCAGAAATTGGAATAAACTGAATATTTAAATCTTTGTTATGAGGAAGATATTCAATAATTTCATTGTAATCACTTTTAAACTTTTCAAATACTTCTTGGCTAAAGTCAACTAAATCCATTTTATTAATAGCAACAATTAGGTTTTTAATTCCTAAAAGACTTGCAATATATGAGTGTCTTTTAGTTTGTGTTAAAATACCTTGTCTTGCATCAACTAAGATAATTGCTAAATCAGCAGTTGAAGCTCCAGTTGCCATATTTCTTGTATATTGCTCGTGACCTGGAGTATCCGCTATGATGAATTTTCTTCTTTCTGTTGAGAAAAATCTATAAGCAACATCGATAGTAATACCTTGTTCTCTTTCACTTGCTAATCCATCAACTAAAAGTGCTAAGTCAATTTTATCACCAGTTGTTCCAACTTTTTTACTATCTTTTTCAATAGCAGCTAATTGGTCTTCAAAAATCATTTTTGAATCGTATAATAATCTTCCAATTAAAGTTGATTTACCGTCATCTACTGAACCACAAGTAATAAATCTTAAGATTTCTTTGTTTTCGTGTTCTTTTAAATATTGTTCAATATTTTGTGAAATTAAATCTGATTGATGTGCCATCTTAAAAATATCCTTCTTGTTTCTTTTTCTCCATTGATGCGTCACCATCAGAGTCTATAAGTCTTCCTTGTCTCTCACTTGTTGTACAAATAAGCATCTCTTGAATAATTTCAGGTAATGTTGTAGCAGTTGAATTTACTGCACCTGTTAATGGATAACAACCTAAAGTTCTAAATCTTACCATCTCTTTTTTAGCTGTTTTTCTTAATTCTTCAGGCATTCTATCATCATCTACCATGATTTTTGTACCCATATATTCTACTACTTCTCTTTCTTTTGCGAAGTATAAATCTGGAATAGAGATATTTTCTAAATAGATATATTGCCAAATATCAAGTTCTGTCCAGTTTGATAATGGGAAAACTCTAATAGATTCACCTTTTGTGTGTCTTCCATTATAGATATTCCAAAGTTCAGGTCTTTGATTTTTTGGATCCCATCTATGGTTTTTATCTCTAAAAGAGTAGATTCTCTCTTTTGCTCTTGATTTCTCTTCATCCCTTCTTGCTCCACCAAATACAGCATCAAACTGTTGAATGTTTAACATATTTTTTAAACCTTCAGTTTTCATGATATCTGTGTGTAAAGCTGAACCATGAGTAAAAGGAGAGATATTCATTTCTGCTCCTTTTGGATTGATATAAACTAAAAGTTCCATACCAACTTCTTTAGCTCTTTTATCTCTAAACTCAATCATCTCTTTAAATTTCCATGTTGTATCAACATGAACTAAAGGTAGCGGTGGAGGTGCTGGATAAAATGCTTTTTGTAAAAGATGTAACATAACTGAACTATCTTTTCCAACACTATATAACATCGCTGGATTACTAAATTCTGCTACAACTTCTTTCATAATATGCATTGATTCTGCTTCTAGTTGTTTTAGATGCGTTAATCTATCTTTACTTATCATATTTTTCTTTCTCCATTAATTTTTGACGAGCTCAAATTAAAAGTTTGAATTTGTCTAAGTTTTATTTTTTGTGTAAACCACACTCTTTATGTTCTGGGTTCTCCCACCACCATCTTCCTGCTCTTATATCTTCACCTTCTTTTATAGCTCTTGTACAAGGAGCACATCCAATACTAGGATATCCTTTATCGTGAAGTTTGTTATATGGAACTCTATTTTCTTTTATATAATCCCAAACATCTTTTTCACTCCAGTTGATTAAAGGATTTACTTTGATAACTTTAAAGCTATCATCCCATTCAACTAAAGGCATATCAACTCTTGTAATACTTTGAGATGCTCTTAATCCTGTAATCCAAACTTCAACACCATTTAAAGCTCTTTTTAACGGTTCAATTTTTCTGATATTACAGCAGTTTTTTCTTTTTTCAATACTTTCATAATGACCATTTACACCTTGAGTTTGATAAAGCTCTTGTACTTTTTTATTATCAGGAAAAAATACATCGATTTTTACACCATATTTTAGATTTGTTGCATCCATTACATCATAAGTTTCAGGATGTAATCTTCCTGTATCTAATGTAAATATCGTTGCATTCTTATCTTTTTTAAGTAGTAAATCTGTCAAAACTTGATCTTCTACTGCTAAACTTGAACTTAAAGCCACATTTTTAAAATTATCTAAAAAGTAAGTAACAACTTCTTTTGTTGATTTATTTTCAAGTTCTTTATTTAAATTTTCTATTAACTCTTTTTTACTCATAAATTAACCTAAATTTGATAATCATTTTCTGCTGGTTTTACTCTTCCAAAAGATAACTTATTCCAAGCTCTTTCGTGAAAATAGTATAAAATCATTTTTGTTATAACTTCTATTGAGCCAATAGAAGCAGCCATTATTAAATTCCCTGTGACAAAATAAGAAACAATCATCGTATCAAGTGTTCCTACTGTTCGCCAAGATATTGCCTTTACAACTGACCTATAAGGTTTTTCGTGCATGTAATTTCCCTATTTTAATTGAACCTTATGATAAAGAGTTCTTACTCTTCATCATAATTGTATAAACCAGAACTTAAGTATCTTTCACCTGTGTCACATAAAATTGTAACTATAGTTTTACCTTTGTTTTCTGGTCTTGCTGCAACTAATGCTGCTACATGAGCGTTAGCACCTGCACTGATTCCTACAAGTAGTCCTTCATTTTGTGCTAATTTTCTTGAACTTTCAATTGCATCATCATTTGCTACTTGAATTACTTCATCATAAATTGTTGTATTTAATACATCTGGTACAAATCCTGCTCCAATTCCTTGAATTTTATGAGGTCCTGGTTTTCCACCACTTAATACTGGACTTGCTTCAGGTTCAACGGCAATAATTTGTACATTTGGATTATGAGCTTTTAAAACTTCTCCAGTTCCAGTTAATGTTCCACCTGTTCCAACTGCTGCAATGAAAATATCAACTTTTCCATCAGTGTCAGCTAAAATCTCTTTTGCAGTTGTAAGTCTATGAATTTCTGGGTTTGCTGCATTTGCAAATTGTTGAGGAATAAAAGAGTTTGGTGTATTCTCTTTTATCTCATCAGCTTTTTCAATAGCTCCTTTCATTCCTTTTTCTGGTGGAGTTAACACAAGTTCAGCTCCTAATGCTTTTAATAATCTTCTTCTTTCAATACTCATTGATGCTGGCATTGTAAGAATTAGTTTTATTCCAAGTGCTGCACAAACTGAAGCAAGTGCAATTCCTGTATTTCCACTTGTTGGTTCAATTACTGTTGTATCTTTATTGATTAATCCTGCTTTTAAAGCAGTGTTTATCATATTTGTACCAATTCTATCTTTTACTGAATGTGAAGGATTCATAAATTCACATTTCCCTAAAACTGTTGCTCCACTTGCTTCACTTGCACCTTGCAATTTTACTAAAGGTGTGTTACCAATTAATTCTGTTATATTATTTGCATATTTCATCTTTTATCCTTTATATGTTGTAATGTAAAAATTCATTATATTTTTCTTGATATTCATCTAGTTTAGATAATTTTATATCAAAAATTTTTTTCATACTATTCTTTGACTCATCAAAAAAGATATTCAAAATTGGATTATCCGCTTTTGTATCTGTTATTTTTATGTCATCTTCTAATGCAATCAAAATATCAACTACTTTGATTTCATCAGGACTTTTTGCAAGAATATATCCACCTCTTGCTCCTCTTATACTTTTTACAAGCTCAGCTCGTCTTAGTTTGCTTAAAAGCTGTTCCAAGTAATTTTGAGGTATGTTTGCATTTGCAGATATTTCCTTAATTTGCATGGGACTATCTTCTTGATGCTTACTTAACTCGTACATGGCAGTTAATCCATATACACCTTTTGTTGATATTAAAGGCATTTTTAGTTTAATGCTTGAGTTAGATCTTCAATAAGATCAATAGGATTTTCTAAACCAATAGATAATCGAACAGTTACCGGATTTACGCCAGCTTTTAATAACTCTTCTTCCGTCATTTGAGAGTGAGTTGTTGAAGCTGGGTGAGTGATAAGTGATTTGCTATCACCGATATTTACAACAACGCTAAATAATTTAACGCTATCAATTACTTTTTTTGCATCTTCAAATGATTCTACATCAAAAGAAATTAATCCAGAAGCTTTTCCATTTTTAAAATATTTTTGTGCTCTATCATAATATTTATTTGATTTTAACCCTGGATAATTTACTGCTTTTACTTTTGGATGTGATTCTAAAAATTTTGCAACTTCTAAAGCATTATCAGAATGTTTATCAACTCTTAATCCTAAAGTTTCTAATGTTTGAATTAAAAGCCAAGAGTTAAATGGAGCAGGTGTTGCACCAATATCTCTCAATAGTGATAATCTAATTCTTAAACAAAAGTTTGGAAGAGGAACATCTGTATAAACTAATCCATGATATGATTCATCAGGAGTTGTGAAATGAGAATATCTATTAGAATTTGCTTTAAAAAACTCTGCTAAACCATCTCTTTCAACTATGATTCCTCCTAAAGCTGTTCCTTGTCCACTTGTGTATTTACTTGTTGAGTGAACTACAACATCAACTCCCCATGAAATAGGGTTGAATAATGCAGCACTTGCAACAGTGTTATCACAAATAGTTAAAACACCATGTTTTTTTGCAATTTCAACAATCTTTTCAAGAGCTGGAATAGCAATTTGTGGATTTGATAATGATTCAAAATAGATAGCTTTTGTTTTATCATCAATTAACTCTTCTAAATTTGATGCATCATCACTATTAAATATTTTTGTTTCAATTCCAAATCTTTTACAAGTATATGTAAAAAGTGAAACTGAACCACCATATAATTTATCAGAGATGATGATGTTATCTCCAGCTTCTGCTACATTTGCTACTGCAAAAAATGATGCTGCTTGTCCTGATGATGTACAAATAGCTGCTGCTCCACCTTCAAGTTGTGCAAATCTTTGCTCTAAAATATCAGTTGTTGGATTTGTTAATCTTGTATAAATTGGTCCAAGTTCTTTTAAAGCAAATAAGTTTGCAGCGTGTTCGCTATCTCTAAACGCATAAGCTGTCGTTTGAGAAATTGGAACTGCCATTTCTCCATTTCCTTGTTTTTTATTATATCCTGCATGTATTGCAATTGTTTCTTTTTCCATGTATGTTAATCCTTTTTAATTTAATCAACTTTAAATATGTTGAAATTATAGACAATTTTTTTTATAAAGTCAAGTAGTTTAATCAAATTTAATATAATTACCTTTAAATAAGGTGTGTTTATATAACTTGATTAAATCAATCAAGATTATATCACATCATAATATGAATTTGGGTAAAATACCAAAAAATCAATATTTTAGGTCAAAATAAATATGAAAAAATATAATATCTTTGATGAAATTCCAATAGATAAAAGTGAAGAAAAATTTTTTGAAATTTTTAAAAATGAGAAGATAAAAATAGAAAAGATTGTTTCAAATGGTCAAAATTCACCTGAAAATTTTTGGTATGAGCAAGAACAAAGTGAATATATTTTACTTCTTGAGGGTTTTGCTATACTTGAATTTGGTGATTTTGAAGTTGAGTTAAAAAAAGGTGATTGTTTAAATATAAAAGCTATGCAAAAACATAGAGTAAAATTTACAAGCCAAACAGAGCCAACTATTTGGTTTACAGTTTTTTATTAAAAAAGGAAGAAAAATTGATTTATATTATTGGTGATGTTCATGGTTGTTATAAAACTTTATTGGCATTGATTGATAAATTACCAAATAAAAATGCTAAAATCGCTTTTGTTGGAGATTTGATTGATAGAGGAAAAAATTCTAGAGATGTTATAGAGTTTATAAGAAATAATCATTACGATTGTATTTTGGGAAATCATGAAAAAATGATGATAGATTCATTTGAACATATAAATACAAATAATGAAAATTCAATATTAAGAAGATGGATTGAAAAAGGTGGTGCAATGAGCACTATCAAAAATTATCAAAACAAAGAAGATATGATTGAAGATGTAAATTTTTTAAAAACACTACCTTTATATATTGAGTACAAAAATATCCAAGATGAAAATGGAAGATATTTGGTGATTAGTCACTCAAGTGTTGGAAAAGCCTGGAATTTGAAAGATTCAATAAATGAAGAAGATAAAGAGCAGTTTGAAACCCAAGTTCTATGGAGTAGAAATAGACATTGTAACAATAGTGAAATTTTCAATGTTTATGGACACACGATTTTAGATGAAGTTTATCTAAATGAGTATAATGCAAATATTGATTTAGGCTGTTATGCAAAAGATAAAATGCCAAATCCAAGGTTGTGTGCTTTTGAGTTTCCAAGTATGAAAATAATTATTCAAGAAAATATAGAAGATTAGTTTCTAACTAAAAAATCACAATTGACCTTCCAAAAGGAATTCTATCTTTTCTATTTGAAAGTGCCCAAAGCACTTCATATGAGGGTGGAATTCTTGGAAAAATTCCATCTCCATCAGTAAAATATAAAAGCATACTACTCATTGGAAAATTTGCATCTATGTAGTCAAATACTGGACGATAGTCAGTTCCTCCACCACCTTTTAGAACAAAATCAATATCTTGAGCATTTTTAAAACTATAGTGACCTTGTATTTTTGCATCAGCTATTAGAAGTTCTATATTTACTGCTGGAAAGTTTTGCATGATAGTTTTAAACTCTTCAACAAAAGCTGCTAAAATCTCCTCTTGAATTGAACCAGATGTATCAATAGCAACTATAAGACTTAAAGTATCACTTGTTAGTGATGGCAAAGCAAAACCTCGATATAGATGTTTTTTATTTGGTGGCATAAAAGCGTAATTATTTCTCATATGCCGATTGATAGCATTGTATAGTTCAAATTTCCAATCGATATTTTTTGCTTCAACTTTTTTTGCTAATCTTTCAAATCCCAAAGGCATAAGAGATTTTCGTATAGCTACCTCTTTTGCCAAAGTTGAAGCATATTCCCACTGTTCTTCATCTCGTTCATCAAGATTTTCTTCTATGTTTTTTACTTTAGTAAATTTATTTTCATCATTTTGTTCTTGCTCTTTTTCATTGAGATCTTCTTCATAAGCATCAAGTCCAGCTTCAATTCTCTCTTTTTTTAGCTCTTCATAAATCTCTTCAGCGTACATATTTTTGTATTTTTTATCAAAATTTGCACCTTTTGGGATTTTTACTCCATTTTTAAAAAGGAGATTATTGATTGCAAAATCAGTTGCAAGTTGCCAAAGAAAACCTTTTCTTTTTAGTTTTCTTTGTTGGTGAGATAAAATATGATGCATAACGCAGTTAGTTAAAACAAAAGACAACTCTTCAATACTACAACTCTCCACAAAAGAAGGATTATATAAAAATCGTTTTCCATTACTTGCATATGCTTTTATGCTTTCATTTTCTTCGTGTTTTAGTCTTGAAGCTAACATACCAAAATATGGATGTTTGGTAGTTAGTTGGCTTTTTGCTTTTATTAGTAAAATATCTGCGCTCATAATTTATCTAAGCAAAGAGTTAAATTTTTTCATCCATAAAGGCCAAGATTTTAGATAATCTAGTTCAATATTTCTTTGTCTTAAATCTTGGATAATCATAACTGCAAACTCTCCTGGAAGATTTAAAGAGTAAGTTACAAGATTGTCTAACTCTTTTGTTCTTGTTTCATCATTTACTTTTAAAGTTAAAGCAGTACATAAAATATGTAAAGCAGAAGTATCAGTTGGAGTTTCAGTTGTAGTTCCTTCAAAAATTGCGTTCATATCTGGTAAATCTTTAACTACAGATTTAAAGCCTAAAAATGAAGCAGCTAACTCTTCACCAATTGCTCCACTAATAAGTGGCATAAGTAGGTCATCTTCAGGTGTTGATAGTAAAATCTCATTTACATAAGCCCAAGTTCGGGGAGTCGCAAAGGCTTTTGAATCACTATTAGTGTTGAAAGTAAATAGTGCATCAGGTCTATATGAGATAAATGAGATTATTGATAAATCTATATTTGCGACTCTTGCCCAACTTTTCCAATCATCAACATTTACTTCCATATCAAGGTGAATAAATCTATTTGCAAGTGGTGCAGCCATTCTAAAAACTACACCTTTGTCACTTTCTCTATTTCCAGCAGCAACTATCGCCCAACCGTCTGGAAGTTTGTATTCTCCAATTTTTCTATCTAAGATAAGTTGATAAGCAGAAGCTTGAACCATAGGAGCAGCAGTATTAAGCTCATCTAAAAATAAAATTCCCTCTTTGATACTACCATCAGGTAAAAATGAAGCAGGAGCCCAAATAGCTGTTTGATTAGAAGAGTCAAAAAATGGAATACCCCTTAAGTCTGTTGGGTCAAGTAAAGAAAGTCTTAAATCTATACAAGCTATGCCTTTTTCACGTGCTATTTGAGAGATTATTGATGATTTTCCAATACCTGGAGGTCCCCATAAAAATATAGGTACTTTTCGCTCACATAAGTGTTCAACTGAACGTTTTATTTTTTGTGGATTCATAAACTATCCTTTATTTATGGGAGAAGTAATGCAAATAACGTTCCTCATATTTTGAAAGAGTCTAAAAGAGTTCATTGGCTATAATCAAAAAAATGATTTAGGAAATAGTATTGAAAATAGCGATTATTGGCTGTGGAGCAGCTGGAATTATGGCTGCAATTACAGCTAAAAGATTAAATAAAAATTTACAAATAGATATGTTTGATGCAAATAAAGGTATTGGAAAAAAAATCTTAGCTTCAGGAAATGGAAGATGCAATATCTCAAATAGCAAGATAACTTCAAAAAACTATATTGGAGAAAATCCCGAGTTTGTAAATTTTGCTTTAAAAGAGTTTGATTTCAAAGCTTTTGAAAAGTTTTGTAAAAGTATCGGACTTTTACTAGATATTAAAGAGAGTGGAAAAGTTTATCCTCTTTCAAATGAAGCAAAATCTGTAACAAATCTTTTGGAGCTTGCTTTAAAAGAGTTGGATATAAAACTATATTTAGAACATTTCATAAAAGATATAGAAAAAATTGAAGATAAATTTGTAGTAAAAACAGCTGAATTTGAATATAAAAACTATGACAAAGTTCTAATCTCAAATGGTTTAGGTGCAGCTCCCCAACTAAACGCTAATGAAAGTGGTTTGGACTTTGCTTCAAAATTTGGACACACATATAATCCAACTTATCCTTCACTTGTGGGACTTCAAACTGATAATAACTACAATGGAAAACTTCAAGGGGTAAAAAAAGAGTGTTTAGTAAGTCTATTTGTAAACAATAATTTAGAGCAAGAGATATTTGGAGATGTACTTTTTACAAGTTATGGAGTTTCAGGTTTTGCAATACTTGATATCTCACAACTTGCTGTTTTAAATCTAAGCTCATATCAAGATGTGAAAATAGCAATAAACTTCTTCCCAAAAATCAATAAAAATGACTTAGCCGACCAAATACAAAGTTTGTTAAAAACTGTACCAACTCAAAAAGTTGTAGATATCTTAACTGGAATGGTTTCAAATAAAATAGCTCCTGTGTTACTTGATATTTGTAAAATCAGTCTTGATACAAAAGCAAATGAAATAAATGCAAAACAGATAAAAGCAATAGCCTATCAACTAAATTCTTGGAAAATGAAAATCATAGATACTCAAGGTTTTGGTCATGCAGAAGCAAGTGGTGGAGGAGTGAGAACTATCGAAGTTGATAACAAAACTTATGAGAGTAAGTTAGTGAAAAATCTCTATTTTGCTGGAGAGGTTTTAGATATAGTTGGGAATAGGGGAGGTTTTAATCTTCATTTTGCTTGGGCGAGTGGGTATTTGGTTGGGAAGAGTTTTGGAAAAATAAATTTCCAATAACTTTTAATTATTTTTTAATTAAATTTATATCATTTAATAAATTTATGATAGAGTAACCAATCGCTTCCGCAAGATTAACAGGAACAGCATTTCCTATTTGTTTATATTGTTGACTTTGAGAACCCTCAAATATCCAATCATCAGGAAAAGTCTGTATTCTTGCGTATTCTCTAATTTCAAAAGGTCTTGTTTCCTCTGGATGGCATCTTTCAGTTTGTTTTTGAGCTGGAGAGCAAGTTAGTGTTAAACATGGTTCATCCCAACTTATTCTTCTAGCCATTCCAGTTTTTCCTCCTCCTAAATAAAAACTTTTTTGCATATATTCTTTTTGTATTTCAAGAGGAAGACTTCTCCAATATTCACCAGCAGGTACTAAAGATAAAATTTCCTTTTTTCTTTTTGGGTACTTTTGACCTGATGATTTTGGAACATCTTTATCAAAAAGTTCTCCTTTTTTTAGGGCATCTTTTAGAGTATATATTTTTTCATTTGGTTCAGGATATGAATAATTTATTTTTCCCATAAATTCTTTTTTTATGCCTACAATGATTAATCTTTCTCTTTTTTGAGGGACTTTGTAATAGATGGCTTTTAGAACTTGTGGTTTAAATACGTGATAACCAAGTTCATTTAAAACATTAATCATGATCTCAAGCGTTTTACCTTTTTCATGGCTTAATAATCCTCTAACATTTTCTGCTAAAAATACAGGTGCATTTGTCTCTTTTAAAGCTCTAGCAAATTCAAAGAATAGTGTTCCTCTTGTATCTTCAAATCCTAATTTCTTTCCAGCATAACTAAAAGCTTGACAAGGAAAACCACCTGTTAATAAATCTATTTTATTTTTATAAGGAGTAAAATCTATTTTTGAAACATCACTATGTTCAATTTTCCAATGAGGTCTATTTCGTTTTAAAGTTTGTACAGCATATTTATCTATTTCATTTAAAAGTATGTGTTCTATACCCGCTTTTTCAAGTCCTAGAGCTAAACCACCAGCACCTGCAAATAATTCTATACTTTTATAAATCTTTTTTGTATTGATAATAGAAGAAGGTTTTTCATTAAAATATATCTTTCCTTTTTCAAAAAGTACAATATCCTCTTTTCTATATTCTCTATAATTATTTATTGGATTTCTAATACTTTTTAATTTCCCTAGATTATCCCATCTTCTTAGCGTTTCTTTATCTACATTTAAAATTTCAGCAGTTTCACTAAGTGAAAAAATGCGTTGATTCATATACCCACCTTATACAACATTAAACATGGTTATTATACTAAAATGTATTTTAAATTATAGAATATATTTTGATAAAACATAAGAAATATTGCATATTGCAATATTTTATGAATTTAATTCTTTAGATAGTTCTTGAATATAATCAGATTTTGATAGCTCAATTATAATCTCATTAAGTTCATTTTTAAAATTTGCTTCAACAGCTACTTCAGCAATTGATTTAATCAAATCAGAATAAAAATCTTTATCTCCTGTTAATCTATGCCAAAAATCTTCACCAACTATTACTTCATAATTGTAATCTTTAGAAATTCTTTTATAGTGGGAACTTAATTCTTCTTTCTCACCATAGATTACACCTACAATCAAGTTATGAAAACCAAGTTTTAGATTATTTGTTTTTCCTAAATTTATAATATTCTTAAAATGCCCTGCAATAGTTTCAACATCATCTTTATTTATTGTATTTGGACCAGATTTTAGTTGGCAATATTTTTTTTCACCATCAATTTGATCAATAAATTCTATATCAATTCCACTTGTTGTACTTGCAAAAGATGAAAGAACATTTGATGTAAATTTTTGTATTTGAGTACCAAAAGATGTATTTATTGATGTTCCTAAAACTTTTGGAAGAATTAAAGCTTTTGCGATACTAATAGGTTCGTTATTACCTTCTAAGAAATTTGAAAGATAAGTGATTAAAAAAGGGTTAATTTGGAATTTTTTTATATTTGAAAGTTTTTTAGTATTCTTGATATGTTGCTTTGCAATTGATTCTTTAAACCATAATTTGGCATTTTGAAGTATCTCTTCTTTGTTTATCATATTTCTTACCTCATTCATATTTGTGTAAAAGTATATAATAAATAATTTAAAATAACTTTTTAAAACTTCTCCCTCAAAACCACCAACTTTTTAATCTTTTCAAACTCAAAAACACCTTTATCACTATAAAGTCTATTCTCATTATCTAGTTTTAGAGGTTTGATATTTTTATAACTTTTATTTTCATAACTAAAACTAATATAATTTTTATCATTGATTGCTTTTTGTAGAAATTTATATTCGATATTCATGTGAAGTATTTGAGATTTTTATAAAAAGAGAAAATATAAATCTTTCCTCTTTTTATAAATAATTATTTAGTTTCTAAAACTTTTTCTGTACAAACAGTGATAGCTTTTTTAACAATATCACTGCTAATATTTGCAAAAGATTGAATTTGTGAAGCTTGAGAACATAACTCTTTTGCTTTATCCATAGAAGAAACAGCAGTATTATTTGATTTTACAGCAGTTGCTAGTTTTTCACCTAAAGCTTCTGATGTTAATCCAGCTGATTCAGCAGCTGTTTTTGAAAGAGATTTTACATCAGTATCTCCATTTAATGCAGCAGTTCCAGTAGCTGTACCAGCATTTTTTAATGCCCCACCAATATCAAAAGCTAAAAGTGCTGAAATTGATAAAGCTGTTGCTAAAATGATTTTTTTCATATATTAATCCTTAAAATAAAGTTGCGAATTGTATCCGTTCTTTCTTTAAAAAACTTTTTAAGAGATTAAATTATTCAACTTTCTCATTTCCACCAAAAACACTATATAAGGAAACTCTATTTGTCAAATCTTCTAAATATGTATTTATTAAGGCTTGTTGTGAACTTATCAAAGTTCTTTGAGCAATAAGAACATTTAAATATGAACCAACACCAATTTTGTAAGAGTTTAAAGATATATCATAACTTTTAGAAACAGAATCAACTAACTCTTTTTGTTTTTGGATTTGCTCTTTTATTGTAGCTCTTGTGATTAAAGTATCAGATACTTCTTTAAATGCAGTTTGAATACTTTTTTCATATTCTAACAATGCAATATCTTTTTGAGCATAAGAGTAATCAAGATTTGCTTGATTTTCTCCTGCATTAAAAATTGGAATAGAAATATTTGGAGAAAAAGACCAAATACTTTTTGCTCCACCATCAAATAACGAAGATAAAGACCTACTTGCTAATCCAGAACTTGCAGTTAGTGAAATAGATGGAAAAAAAGCAGCTCTTGCTGCTCCAATATTTGCATTTTTAGCTTTTAGATTATATTCTGCTTCCATAATATCAGGTCTTGAAAGTAAAATATTTGAAGAAACTCCTGATTTTACTATCATTAAACTATTTTTATAACTTTCAAAATCTTTTGGTAAAAAATCTTCTTTTAAAGGTTCTGCTATTAGTAACTCAAGTGCATTTTTATTTTCTTCAACTTTTTTTGAATATGAAATTACATTTAATTCACTCTCTTTTAGTGAAGCATTTGCATCGTAAACATCATTTTTTGAAACTACACCAGCTGTAAATCTTTTTTGGGTAAGTTCATAAACTTTTTGAAGATTTGTTGCTGTTTGTTTTGCGAGTTCTAGTTGCTCCATATTTGATGCTAAAATAATCCAAGCATTTATAGTTTCACTAATAAGAGAAATTTTTGTTGCATTTGTTGCAAATTGAGTTGATAAATAGCTGTTTAGTGCATTTTCATTTAAACTTTTTATTTTTCCAAAAAGGTCCAATTCATAAGATGCTGCTATATTTGCATTGTAATTATGAGAAATTGTTGAGTTATTTGATGAATTTAAACTTTTTGAGTGAGATATATCCATATTTCCAGTTATATTAGGGAAAAGGTCAGCTCTTGAAATTCGATAAGTTGCCCTTGCTGCTTCAATATTTAAAAGTGCAATTTTTAAATCTTTGTTATTTTCAATTGCTTTTGATACAACTTTTTTTAGTGTTTCATCTTTTACAAAATCTTCCCAAGATGGTTTTATTAAAGCTAAATCATTACTATTATTTTCAATATTTGTTTTCCACTCTTTTGGTATAACTTTTGAATCTAAAGGCTCAAGTTTTGGCTCTAAAGAGACACAACCACTAAAAATAACTATTAATAAAAATATTGATATATTTGTTTTAATCATTTTAGTTTGCCTCATTTGTTAAGTTTTTATTTGATGTAATTTTTTTAATCAAAACAAAAAATAGTGGAACAAAGAAAATAACAAGAACGGTTGCAGTTAAAGTTCCACCTATAATTCCTGTACCAATAGAAATTCTACTATTTGCTCCAGCTCCTGTAGATAAAGCTAGAGGTGTAATACCTGCAATAAAAGCTAAAGAAGTCATAATTATAGGTCTTAATCTCAAAGTTGCACCTTCAACAGCTGCTTGGATTAGAGGTTTTCCTTCTTTATACGATGTGTCAACAAATTCTACAATTAAAATAGCATTTTTTGAAACTAAACCAATAGTTGTAAGAAGAGCTACTTGAAAATATACATCATTGTCTAATCCTCTAAAATATACAGCTAAAACAGCTCCGATAATTCCTAAAGGTACCACCATCAAAATAGAAAAAGGTACAGACCAACTTTCATATAAAGCAGCTAAACATAAAAATATAACTAAGATTGATACTGTATATAATAATCCAGATTGACCAGTTGATATTTTTTCTTGATAAGATAATCCACTCCATTCATGCATAGTTCCTGATGAATATTTATTGGCGATTTTATCCATTTCATCCATAGCTACACCAGAACTTACACCATTTGATGCTGAACCTTGTATCTCAAATGAAGCAAATCCATTATAACGAGTAAGTTCTTCTGGTCCAAATTCCCACTTTGTAGTTGCAAATTCTGAAAATGAAGTCATTTCTCCAGCAGAATTACGAACTTTCCAACTATATAAATCTTCAGGTTTTGATCTAAAAGGAGCATCACCTTGAATATAAACTCTTTTTACTCTTGATCTATCAATAAAATCATTTACATAAATTCCACCCCAAGCAGCACTAAGTGTATAATCAATATTATTTAAACTAAGTCCTAAAGCCAAAGCTTTATTTATGTCATAATTGACTTTTAATTGAGGTGTACTATCTGTACCATCTGCTCTTACGGAATCTATATTAGTATTTGATGATGCCTCTTCTAAGATTTTATCTTTTACTTCTGCTAGTTTAGTTCTTGTTGTTCCAGCATCTGCTTGAAGTTGAAATTCAAATCCATCACTTTGACCTAAACCTTGAATTACTGGTGGATTCATTGCAATTACTCTTGCATCTCTGATAAAATAAGGTGATTTTGAATTTGCAAAAGCTTTTGAAGCTCTTTGTCCTATCATATCAGAACGATTATTTACACCTTTTCTTAAATCCCAACTTTTTAAAGAGACAAAAGCTGTTCCTACATTTTGACCACTACTTCTACTACTATATCCTGAAATAGTAAAAATAGAATCCATATTTTCTTTTTCTTCAACCAAGAAATAATCTTTGATTTTCTCTGCAACTTCTACTGTTCTTGAGGTTATAGCTCCTTCAGGTAGAGTATATTGAATCATAATTGTACCTTGATCCTCTTTTGGAAGGAAACTTGTAGGAAGTTTTATAAATACAAAACCTAATAAACCAATAATTAATACATAGATAAACATCCAACGTTTTGGAGTTAGTAAAATCTTATTTAATGTAGCTTTATATTTTAAAGAAAGAGAATTAAACATCTCTCCAAACCAATTAATAAAACCATTTTTCTTTTGTTCTTCTTGTTTTATTGGATTTAAAATAGTTGCACATAAAGCTGGTGTTAAGGTTAGTGCAACAACAACTGAAAGAATCATTGAAGAGACAATAGTTATAGAAAATTGTCTATATATAACTCCAGTTGAACCACTAAAAAATGCCATAGGTAAAAATACAACTGATAAAACAGTTGCAACTCCAACTAAAGCACTTGTGATTTCTTGCATTGAAAGAATAGTTGCTTCTTTAGGTGCAAGATTTTGTTCTCTCATATTTCTTTCAACATTTTCTACTACAACAATAGCATCATCAACTAATAAACCTATTGATAAGACCATACCAAACATAGTTAAAGTATTTATTGAATAACCTAAGATATTTAAAATCCCAAAAGTTCCAAGAAGAACAACAGGAACAGCAATAGCAGGGATTAAAGTAGCTTTCCAATTTTTCAAGAAAAGATACATAACTAAAACTACCAATAAAATAGCTTCCAAAAGAGTCTTTATAACTTCATATATCGAAGCTTTAATAAATAAAGTTGAATCTCTTGGATAATCTATCTTATAACCTTCTGGTAGATTTGGTTCATATTTGTTTAAAAACTCTTTTATAGCATTTGCAGTTTTTATAGCATTTGCTCCTGAAGCTAGTTGAATTGCAATCCCTGATGAAGGGTAGCCATTTAGATTTGTTATATTGTTATATGATTGTGAACCTAACTCAACTCTTGCAACATCTTTTAGTTTGATAAGCGAACCATCACTATTACTTTTTACAACTATATCTTCAAACTCTTTTACTGTTTGAAATTTTGAACGAGCTGTAACAGTAACTGCTAATTGTTGATTATCAATAACAGGCATTCCTCCAAGTCTTCCTGCTGAAGCCTGAGAGTTTTGAGCCTCAATAGCAGAATTTATATCAGATGGCATAAGTTTATAAGCATCAAGCTTTGTAGGGTCAAGCCATATTCTCATAGCATACTGACCACCAAATACTCTAACTTCTCCAACTCCATCAATTCTTGCGATACTATCTTGTAAATTACTTACCATATAATCTGCAATATCAATTTTTTCTGCTTTTCCTGTTGAATCATATAAAGAGGCTAAAAGTAAAAAGTCACTTTGAGATTTTACAACTCTTACTCCTTGTCTTTGAACATCATCAGGAAGTCTTGAAAGAATTTGTTCTACTTTATTTTGAACTTGAACTTGAGCAATATCAGGATCAGTTCCTTGTTCAAAAGTTACTGTAATTCTTGAACTACCAGATGAACTACTACTTGAAGAAAAATATATCATTCCATCAAGACCCGTTAGTTGTTGCTCAATAATTTGAGTTACACTATTTTCAACAGTTTGGGCAGATGCTCCTGTATATGTTGTAGAAATATTAACTTGTGGAGGAGCAATATCTGGATATTGTTCAACAGGAAGAGTATATAAAGATACAGTTCCTGCAATCATAATAACTAAAGAGATAACCCATGCAAAAATTGGACGATTAACAAAAAAACGAGCTAGCATATTTTTTTAATCCTCTTGAATATATTTATTTGTAACATCAATAGGATTTACTTTACTTTTCATATTGATTTTATTTAAACCTTCAATAATAATTTTATCATTATTGTTGATTCCACTTGTAACAACCCACTTATTACCTATTGCTCTTTCTATTGTAATTTGTCGTCTTTTTATACTGTTATCATCTTGAACAACAGTAATAATAGGATTTGCTTTTTCATCTCTTGATACAGCTTGCTGAGGTAATAAAAATGCTTTTGTATCAATTGCTCCTTCGATAGTTGCTTTTACAAACATACCTGGAAGCAAGATGTTTTCATCATTTGGAAAAATTGCTCTTAAAGTAACAGAACCTGTATTTTCATCAACTGAAACTTCTTGAAGTTGTAAAGTTCCTTTATGTGAATAAAGTGTTTCATCACTTAAAATTAGGCTTACATTAGTATTGCCTTCTTTTATATTCTTTTTTGTTAAAAGTTTTTTTAGTGCTAAAAGTTGAGTTTGAGATTGGTTTAAATCAACATAAACGGTATTTGTATCTCTTATTGTTGTAAGAGCTGTTGTTTGATTTGCAGATACTAAGGCACCTTGAGTGATAGTTGAAATACCAATATATCCAGAAATAGGAGCTTTTATTTTTGTTCTTTCAAGGTTAATTTTTGCACTTTCAAGTGCTGCTTTTTTTTCTTCAACTAAAGCAAGAGCTTCTAAATAAGAAGCTTTTGCATCATCTGTTTCTTGTTTTGAAATACCATCAACTTTTAGTAATTCATCATATCTTTGACTTTTTAATTTTGCACTTTGTAAAGTTGCTTTTGCACTTTGTAAAGCAGCTTTTTCTTGATTATAAATTGCTTCATAACTTGAAGAATCTATTTGATAAAGTATATCACCTTGAGTTACTTTACTACCTTCTATAAAAAGTTGCTTTTCTATTATTCCATTGATTTGTGGTCTTACTTCAGAAACTAATTTTGCTTTTACTCTTCCTGATAATTCCTGTTGCAAAGCAATAGGTTGTTCTTTTATAGTTATTGTACCAACTTCTATTGATTGTTTTGTTTGAGCTGATTGTGAATTTTTTTCTTCACAACCTGATAAAATAAAAAGAATAGTTAAAATAAAAAAAGAGAGTTTAGATATTTTTATCAAAATAGATCCTTAACTAAAAATTGTTAAATTTTATTCAATTAATATTAATGTTATATTAATAAAAATACCAAAAAATGCAGATTCTTATCTAAAAATTACAACTTGATCTCTTCCATTTTCTTTGGCTTTATATAGTGCTTTATCTGCATTTGAAACTATCTCTTCAGCTTTAAAAATATTTTCATTATAAGAAGCAACACCTAAACTCATAGTTATAGTTTTTGGATAAGTTGAGAAAATATGATTTTTTATTGCATTGTTTATATTTTTTGCAAGTTTTTGAGCACCTTCTAAATCAGTTTGTGGGCAAACAATTAAAAATTCTTCACCTCCCCATCTTCCTAAAACATCTACATTTCTAATTGAATTTCTAAGAATATTAGCACTCTCAACTAAAACTTCATCACCTACTTGATGCCCAAATTCATCATTAACTTTTTTAAAAAAATCTATATCAATTATAATAACAGAAAAAACAACACCATAACGTAAACTTCTGTTCATTTCATGTTGAAGTGTTTTATCGAGTTTTTCCCTATTGTAAAGTGAAGTTAATTTATCATTAATAGATAATTTAAGTAACTCTTCATTTTTTAAAGATAATTCTTTTGTTCTTTGTTTTACTTTTTCTTCTAGTGAGTGTTGATAGTTATAAATTGATTCAGACATACTTTCTAAAGAAGAAGAGAGTAAAGCAACTTCAAGTATTGAAGTTTCTACCTTTGTAATAGTGTTATATTTTCTTTTTTTTACTTTAATACTTTGTTTTACCAATTCATAAATAGGTTTTACAATAATCCCTGAAAAATATATAATAATAGGAATCATTAAAAGTACAGTGATAATAAAAGTTAATAATAAATTTAATATTTGTACTTGATAAGGTTCAATAATCTTATCATATTCTGCTAATAATATGATATTTTCTTCATTGTTTTGTTCATTAAGAGGTACTATTTGAACCACATATTGTTTCTTATTTAATTTGATGATTTTTGGTTTTGTAAAATCTGTTATAATTATATTTTCTTTGAAAAATTCTTTAAACAAATTTGTATTATCCGATAAAGATGAGATAATAGTATTATCTTTTTTAAATAAATAAACATCTATATAATCACTATTTATATGATTTTTGTAAATACTTCTAAAATCATTTATTAATACATCAATGGCAATAATATTTTTACTATTAGATATCTGTTTTGCATAAGTAATTCCAGTTGAATCAATATGAGAAAATTTATAAGGTGGAGTTTTTATAGAAGAGTTACTACTAATAGCCATTTTATACCAAGGTCTAGTTGTTGGGTTATAGTTATTATCGCTTATTCTTGAACTTGTTAATTTTAAATCAGAATTATATAAATAAATTTCTCTTTTATTTATATCTTGCCCTGAAATTTTTATAAGTAACCATTTATCTGTGGATTCTGCATTATAAATTTGAGGTAGGCTTTTATTGCTATTTAAATTGATAATTTCATAAAAACTACCATCTTCATAACCTGTATAAATTGCGTATAAAGAGGGATAAGTTGCTAATATATTTATATATAATTCAAAATTATTTTTATCTTTCATAAGGCTTAACATTTCAATCATATTAAAATTAAGAGTTTCATTGCTTTTAATAGATGTTCTTATATCTTGAACTAAACCATTAAGCTGTAAATCTATACTTTCAAGAGATAATTTTTTACTAAAATAAAAAAGTTGAGAACCAAGTACAATAATCAAGATTATGGTTACCAAAGAAAAAATAGATAAAACAGTACTTTTTAAAGATACTTCTTTTTTCTTTTTTAAAAGATTAATAAAATATTTATTCATGATTATTTTGCCTATATTAAAAGAGTGAATTATTAAAAATAAAATAGAAAGAATAATAACATAAAAATGTTGATAATAAAATTTATCTTTTAGCCTTTGTTAAGTAAAAAATAAGATAATTTCTAATTATTCCTTGCCCAATTGATAATTTTTCTATCTTCTTGAATTATATGATGAACTAATGCAATATCTATTATCTTTGCTAACTCTTTTTCAAAAAGAGTATCATTTAAATCTGGAAGTTTTTTTACAAAATTATTTATTGTCAAAATTATTTCTGCATGTAGTTTTTTATGCTCTTTTATGTAAGGATAATTTATCTCTTGCATATAGTGTTCTTCATGTTTAAAATGAGTTTTCATATAGTCATACAATTTAGTCAAAATAGTTTTAATTTTTGAAGCTTTTAATTCCTCATCAACTTCAATAAAAGCCTCTTGGGCAATATCAAAAAGTCGTTTATGTTCTGCATCAATTTTGGTATTATTAACACTATAAATCTCTTTCCATCCAAAATTCTTTTTTAAGTCTTCAAGATTTGTATTCCAAAGTTGAATTTTTTTATCTTCTAATATAATATGTCTTATAAAATACTCTTCAATAAAATCATATAGTGACTTTTGAATTTCTTCTATTTCCATATTATTTAGTTCTGAAACAAGTTTTGTAAGCATATTTAACATATTTTTATGAAGAAGTTTGTGTTTTTCTAAATCAGGATATTTTATTTTTTCCATATATTTTTGCTCATTACTAAAATGTGTTCCAACATAATCAAAAAGTTTTGTTATTATTTTTTTTAATTTATCAATTTGTTCATTATTTTTTTTAAATTTTGAGATATTTAGTGCTTCTCTTGCAATTGCAAATAAATGTTGATGTTCTCTATCAATTTTTAAATTATTGATGTTATATTCAGACTTCCAAATAATTGAAGTATTACTATTTAATATATAATTCATAAGATACCTTTGTTATAAAAAAAAATTATATAATAAAATAATAAAAATAAGAGTAAAAAGAATTTTATTATTTTTATTAACTTGAAAAATAGCTAAAAATAATTTGTTTAAGTAGATTTTACAAGTTTTATTTCAAAAAACTTTACTATAATACGCAAAAAACTAGGAAGCATTTAAAAATGAGCAATATAAACATAATAGAAAAACCAACAACAATTGAGCAAGAAAAGTTAGTTCAATCTAAATTTAATACAAATGTAGCTTTTTATGTACATTTAAAAGCATATGATAATAAAGTAAGAGAAGAGTTAGAAAGTAGAATTACAGAAGTTTTCTTTTTTACAAGAGGTATTGATTGGAAATTTGACAGCTTTGGAATAGAAAAAACAGGCTCAAGAGGAACTGAAGTTTTAGGATATTTTATATTTAGAGCTGTAGAAATAGAAAAATTACAAAAATTATTTGTTGAAGAGTTTAAAGATTATGAAAATGCAGTAAAAATCACTTGTTCAGTTGCAAAATATGAAAAAGTTGATGAATCATTTTTTGAATTAGAAGTATAAAAGATAAATTCTTTTATACTTTAATCATCTAAAAGTTCTTTGATTTCTAAAAATTTATCTAAATTATTAAAAAATACATCTATTAAATTTGGGTCAAAATGTTTGCCTTTTTCTTCTTTTAATAGTTTATAAATATCTTCTAAAGGCCAAGCTTTTTTATAAATTCTATCATGACCTAAGGCATCGAAAACATCAGCTATTGCAGTTATTCTTCCATAAATATGGATGTTCTCGCCTTTTAACCCTCTTGGATAACCACTTCCATCCCATTTTTCATGATGTTCTCTTGCAACTATAGCTGATGCTTTTAGAATCTCTCTTTTTGAGTGTTTTAGCATTTCATAACCTAATTGAGCATGAGTTTTCATAATCTCAAATTCTTCAGGAGTTAAAACGCCTGGTTTATTTAGGATATTATCAGGAATACCAACTTTTCCTATATCATGCATAGGACTTGCTTGTCTTAATAAATTTGCATCTTCTTCACTTAATCCAGATAAAATAGCAAGTAAATAAGAGTATTCAGCAACTCTTTTTACGTGAAGTCCTGTTTCTTGAGATCTTGTTTCTCCAATGGCACCCATTGTAAATACAACTTCTTTTTGTGTGTTTGTTATCTCTTCATTTAAATTGAATATATCAGTTACATCAGTTAAAACATTTATATATTCAATAGTTTCATTTTTTAAATTTGTAATAGGATAAAAGTTAGATCTTGTGATAAAAGTTTCTCCATTTTTTCCTACTTTATTTAAAATATAATTTACAACTTCCCCTTCATTTAATCTTTTAGAAATATTCTCGAAATCACCATTGTTTTTATGTTTTATATCAAGTAATTTATCCCAAGAAAGACCTAATAACTCATCTTCTTTATATTGAGTTAATTCCAAAAATTTATCATTTGTATAGGTGATTATAAGATTTTTATCAATTTTTATAATTGCAACAGAAGTATTAACAGCATTTTCATATTGTTTTGTATAATTAAGATTATCAGCTAAAGTTTTACTTGTATTATCAAGTTCATATTTTAAAAGTATTTTATATTCTTCAAGTTCAGTAACATCATGTCTAATTCCAAGATATTCTCTAAAATCACCATTTTTATAATAAATTGGTGCAATATCTGATAAAACATGATATGAACTTCCATCTTTTCTTTTATTTTTTATAAGCCCATGCCAAGTTTTACCTTTACTTATAGTTTCCCATAAATTGATAAATTGTGAACTTTTATTTTCAGGGTGTCTAACAAGATTATGATTTTGTCCGATAAGTTCTTTTCTACTAAAACCACTTGATTTTTCAAAGTTTTCATTTACATAAGTAATTTCACCCATTTCATTTGTTGTTGAATAAATAGAAGATTCTTCAACTAATTCTTTAAATTGTTTTAGATAATAGTTGTTTTCATCAAGTTTTTCACTTGTTTTTTTTATAAGATTTGTAAGTGCGTTTAGCTTTATATCTTTTTTTGATGTTTTGATTTTTATATCTTTAAATGATATTTCTTCTTCTAATTCTTTCTCATTTAATGTTACAAAGGTTGAAGTGATATTTAATAAATTATTACAATTACACGTTTTATTATGGAAAAATTCGCCAAAAAGAACTAAACCACTACTAGGTCCTAAACAATTTAAGATTTTCATCTCTTTTTCAAAATATGTACCAAGCATTTCACGTCTTGCTGCACAAGAATAGATAAAGACACCTTCTTGTTTATTTTTATATAAAGATAAAAGTTTTTGTTTATTGTGTAGTTTAATAGAGTCAATATTTGCAAACCCAAATTTTACTTTTTTCTTTTGAGGAATCTCCCCTGCAAAAGTAATAGATCCGTTTTCATTATCATAATCTATAATTCCCCTTGCAATCTCCACATTTGAATCTGTATAAATTAAAGGAAATTGTCCAGCATTTTCAAGTAAATTTGATGTAATTTCATCACCAAGATACTCTTTGTAAACATTAATTGCTTTTTTGTTATCTATTGTATAAACTGTGGCTTTATCTGATTTTGTGATAATCATCTCTTCACCTATAGTTTCCCAGTTAAATAGATAATCTGTTTTAACTTCTAAAACGTCAGAATTTATGGTTGTAACTACTAAATCACAATCCAAAATATCTTTTGTAAAAATATTTGGATTTATTTGTTCATAATAATTCCCCGTATTTCCCCCTGCAATAACAAGATTTGGAAATTTTTCATTAAGTTTCATTAAGAAATTTGAAGAATCAAAAGCAAAAACATTTGTAAAAGCAATAAGAAGTTTAGTATTTGATTTTATAATATTTTGAGATAAATCATTTAAGATATCTTCTAAATCTATATTTTTATATCCTTTAGATAAAGTTTTAGAGGCTTTAAAAATAGAAAAAGAGATGATAATATCATCATCTATTATCTCTTCATTTGAAATTATTCCTGAACTTACAGTTCCTAAAATAGAGGCTTTTGAAAAGATTCTTTCTAAAAAATCTTTTATTTTTAAAACTTTTTTTAAATCTTTTCCAGTATGTAAAATTTGAATAAAAAGTTTATTTGAATTTTTAATATGGTTTTTTTGTAAAAAATTCTTTAAATGAATTTTATTTTTGTAATGATAATTCAAAATATACATACTTACTTAACCTCTTTTTCTTGACACTATTTATAATGTACAAGATTTAGTTATTTGTTTTTAATAATTTAAAAGTGGGATTAAAAACTTTCCCACTCTTCATCATTAATTTTTTTAGATACTATTTTAGTATCTTCTTTTTTTGCTGTACTTTTTGTAGTAGATTTTGTTGTTGGTTTATGGTGAGTAGCTTTATCTATATTTCTAGCTTTTACATCATTTTTCCCTGCAAATTCTTTTTCATCTGCACTACTTACAACTAATTTAGCAATTTCATCTGTTAGAATAGCAACATCATGCGTTTGACTTGCTACCATTGCATTTTGTTGTGTTTGTTGGTCAAGTTGATTAACAGCATCATTTATTTGCTCAATTCCTAAAAGTTGCTCTTTTGAAGCATTTTGAATATCTGAAATTAGGTTGATAGTTTGAGAAATATTTTCATTTAATTGAATATATCCTTCTATCATATTTCCAGCTATTTCTTTACCTTGGTTTGCTTTTTGCGTAGCATTTTGAACTAATTCTTTTATCTCTTTAGCTGCTTCAGCACTTCTACTAGCAAGATTTCTAACTTCTTGAGCTACAACTGCAAAACCTTTTCCAGCTTCTCCAGCAGTTGCTGCTTCAACAGCTGCATTTAATGATAAAATATTTGTTTGGAATGCAATTTGATCAATTACCGTAATTGCTTCATTGATTGCTGTAACTTGAGCGTTTATTTCATCCATTGAAACATTTGTTTGATTTGCTAATTTTTCACCATGTGTTGCAGAGGCAGTTACATTTTCTGAGAAATTTGCCATTTTTGCAATACTTTCAGTATTATGTCTTATATTACTTGTAATCTCTTCAATAGCCGCAGCTGTTTCTTCTAAAGATGAAGCTGCTTCGTTTGAGCTTATATTTAGTTTATCAACATTAGTAAGTAAAATATTTGAACTTTGATCAAGCGTTAATCCATTTGATTTGTTTTCTATCAACATTTCAGTAATAGAATCTCCAAGAGTATTAACTCCATTTGCAAGTTTTAATAAATGCTCTTTTAAATTATTTGTTGAAATTTTATTTAAATAAGTATAAGAAGAATACTCTTCTAAAATATGAAGAACATTGTCTATGTTTGATTCAAGATTATTTGCCATATTATTTACAACATCTTTTAATTGCATTAAAGCAGGATTAGAAACATTGATATTTAATCTCTGACACAAATCACCTTGTTCAAATTCTCCTAAAACAGTAATTGTTTCATCAATTAGTTTTCTATCTTCTTCAATACCTTTTTTAGTTTTTGCTATATTCTCATTTACAACTTTTGACATTTCTCCAAATTCATCTTTTGCAGTGTCATCTAGAAGTGAAACTTCACTTGATTCTCTATTTAAATAAGAGAAAAATATTAATAAACCATTTTTAAATGATGTCAATGAATTTACAATAACATTTGAGATAAATATAGATATTAAAATAAAGATTAAAATTGCAACAACAGCAAGAATAATTAATGCAGTATTTAATGAATTAAATGCTTCATCTCTTAAATCAATTGCATTTTTATTTATTTCTTGAATTTTATCTTCAACTTTTAGTCCAATTTCTGCCATTTTTGATGAAATAGTTTTTATATCAGGAGATTCTACACCTGTAGTAGAACTTTTTATTTTTTCTTTTGCAAGAGAGCCAAATAAATCTAAATAGTTTTCTATTGAATTTATTATTTCATCACATAATTCTCTATTTCTTTTTAAAGAAAAAGATAATTTAGCTTGAGTAACACTTTCTACTAATTCTTTAAAATCACTTCGAACTTTATTATCTTTTATTTCTGTTGGTTCTGATAGAAATTGATAAACTGAAATTCTACCCTTTAGATTTTTTTGGATAAATATTTCTGTTGAAATAGCAGCATTATTTCTTGCTGTTGATAAATTATTATAGTGTTGATACACTAATGCCGAACCTATTACTATTAAAATAAATAGAATAGGAAATAAAAATAATTTCTTTTTCGTGTTGAGACTACTTAACATTTCACATCCTTTGCTTCCCTTTTTTATAAAGGAGTATAGTACAACTTTGTAGTAGAAAAATGACAAATAATTAATTCATGTTAAGCTAAATTTAGCAAAAAATTATTTTGTTACTTTTAGAAGCAAATTATTTCAGTCTATAGCCTTTATTGTAAATATTTTCGATAAAAAATTCAGAATCACTTGTTATTTCAGTAATTTTTTTCTTTAATCGTGAAATAAGTTGAATTATTGAATTATTTTTTAGGTCATGATTTAAGAAGATATATTCATTTATTTCTTCAGGTGTAAAAAATTTAAAATCATTTTCCACAAAAAGATTTATAAGAGATAATTCATTTTTAGTTAATGAGATTTTTTCTTTATTAAAATATAACTCTTTTTTTAATTTATTCCAAATGAGATTCTGACTCAATTTCTTTAGATTTGGATTTGAATATTCACAGAAAAATTCTTTTTTACATTTGTCAATAGTTTCTATTAATTCATTTATTTTAAATGGCTTGATTAAATATGAGAAAGCATGAAGATGTATTGCTTGCAAGAGGTTATCTTTATCACTATATGCTGTTAAAAAGATAATAGGTACTTTTTTATTTTTTTCTCTTATTTTTGTTGCTAATTTAATTCCATTTAATTTAGGAATCTCAACTTTCGCACATAGAAAATCATAAATTTCCTATATAAAAAAGCTTCCTTAAATCCCATAAATAGGCACTTTTAGCTATAATAACATTGACCAAAACACCATTACATAGGGCTTTTTTATGGGACTTGACAATTTTATCGAAACAGCTATGAATAAAGTATTAAAAAATCCAATAGTTGAAGTTTTAAGGGATATAAATTTTAGTAGTATTCTTAAGCAAAGTAATTTTAAAAAGCGTGATATAGGTGTAAAACCATATATGATAATTTTACAATTTTTATATATGTTCATTATCAATAAAAAAATTAAACAATTACAACTTTATTTCTTCCTAACTCTTTTGCTTTATAAACTGCCTCATCTGCTCTTTTTATGGTTTTTAATATATCTTCATTTTCTAAGTAAATAGTTCCACCTATAGAGCAAGTTTTATGTCCAACTATATTAAAATCAAAAGACTCTATAGATTTTCTTAAAGATTCTAATATTTTTTGAAGATTAGAGGCTTCATCTATTTTTAAAATCATTATAAACTCTTCTCCACCCCAACGAACTAAAATATCATTTTTTCTAGTGTTTTTATTAAGAGTATCTACAAATTGAATTAATACTTGATCTCCAATATCATGACCATAATTATCATTTACTAATTTAAAGTGGTCTATATCTAACATAGCTATTGCTAGTTTTGAGTTTGAACTACTATATTCTGATATAAACTTTTTATAATTTTGATCAAAAAACTCTCTATTGTAAGCATTTGTTAGTTTATCATGAAGAATTTTTTTCTCTAATTTCATTTTTTGGTTAAAAGTTTCAGATATATCCGTAAAATTTACAATCATTGTATCTATATCATATTGATTTATTGATACAGAGAAAGCCAACTCTTTTGTCTCATTTTTAATTAACACTACTCTTTGTGAATCTTCTAGTAAGTTTATTTCATGTAACCAGTTTGAACCTTCTTTAATCTTTTTTAGATGAAAAAAATTGTTATCTTCTATAAAAAATTCACAAATACATTTATGTTTTTCTTTAAATTTTTCCAAATTCTCAAAATTTAAAAACTCAAAAAATTTACGATTAGCAAACTTCAACTCTTCACCATTTGTTAAAATCACAATATTAGCTTGAGTATCTAATAGTTTTTCTAGGTTTTTATAAGATAGTTCTAATCTTTTAATTAATTTATATGTCTCTAAATGATTGTTTACTCTTACATTCAACTCTTTAGTATTAAAAGGTTTTCTTATATAATCTCTTGCTCCTAATTCAAACCCTTTTATTAAAGAGTCACTATCTGTTTTTGCTGTTAAAAAAATAACAGGTAAATCTTTGAATCTATCTTGTTTCTTAATCTCTTTAATAGTTTCATAACCATCCATGATTGGCATTTGAATATCCAATAAAACTAAATCTATCTCAAATTTATCCAAAACCTTCAAAGCCATTTCGCCATTTGATGCTACTTTGATATTATATTTATCTTTAAAATTAGTAACAATAAAATCAATATTAATAGATTGATCATCAACAACTAAAATAGTATTTTTATTTTGCATCAAAATCCTTTAAAATATTTTCTAATAAAGAGATAACTGTTTCATTATCACTCTTTTCAAATGATTTATTTAATAAATCAATATCTTTTTTTGGTAAAAGAGTTTTTAAATTATCTAAAAGTAAACCAATCTTATCACTAGATATATATTCATAATCTTTTAAATCTACAATTAATTTTTCAATACCATTTTTTAACTCTTTTAAATCTAAAGATTTTATATCTTTTTGACTACTTTTTAATATTGGAAGAATAGAGTTCTCTATATTCTCACAAATATTTTTAGTAATTTCAATAAGATGATTAGAAAATGAGAGTTCTTTATTGTCATAAATCTTTTTAGAAGTCTCAAAAACTTCTTGAATATGAAGGTTACCACTAACTCCTTTTAATTTATGAAGATATTCAAAGTACTCTTTTTCACTATTTTTCAAAGATTCTAAATCTTTATCTATATCTTTATACTCTTTATAAAATTTTTCATACATTCTGTAAATATCATTTATATCTGTATTGTAGTTTTCAATTACAGATGAGATATTTATACCTTTTATAAAAATAGCACTAGATTTATTTAACTCATTATCTATTGATTCCATCTCAAAATATTGTTTTAATATTGATTCAAGCTCACTTCGAATTAAAGGTTTTGCAAGATGGTTATTCATACCTGCTAATGAAGTTAGCTCTTTATCTTTATCCATAACAGCAGCACTAAGTGCTACAATAGGAGTGTTTTTATTAAACTCTCTAATTCTTTTAGTCGCTTCAAAACCATCCATATTTGGCATTTGTAAATCCATAAAAACAATATCATAATGAGATTTATTTACCATATCTACAGCTTCAAGACCATCATTTGCAATATCTATATCAAAACCAATACTTTCTAGCATTTTACTTGAGACAATTTGATTAATCTCATTATCTTCAACAACTAAAGCTTTTTTTAAAGAGGTTAATTTCATTTTTTCACTTTCTACTTTTTTACTCTCTATTTTTTTATCAAAAATTGTATTATATAAAGAAGATGGAGTAAAAGGTTTTTCAATAATTTTTTCAATATAAATATTACTATTTTGTGCCTCATTAAGAAGCTCTTGTTTATTATGAGCAGTTATCATTAAAATGTTAGGTATATTGATATTATTATCTTGAAGTTTTTTTAGAAGTTCTAAGCCATTTAGTTCTGGCATATGCCAATCTACTATTATGTAATCTATTTTTTCACGAGTTATTATTTCATAAGCTTCTAAACCATTAGATGCACTCAAAGAGTCTATTTCCCATGATGATAATATTTTTTTCAAATATTCTCTATCTATCTCACTATCATCTATTATTAAGAAATTAGAATTAATATAAGTTTTTAAATTCTCTTTTATAAACATAGTATCTTTTATATATTCAAGCTCAATTTTAAAACCAAAAGTACTTCCTTTATCTTTTATACTGTTAAAATATACCTCTCCATCCATTAATTCTACAAGTTGTTTTGCTATTACAAGACCAAGCCCCGTTCCACCAAATTTTTTTGTTGTTGAACTATCTTCTTGATTAAATGCTTTGAAAAGTTTACTTTGATTTTCTAAAGCTATTCCAATTCCTGTATCTTTTACACTAAAATCTAAAAGAAGTTTATTTTCATTTTTTCTAATAAGATTTATATCCACATGAACATTACCTTTTTGAGTAAACTTAATAGCATTTCCAATAAAGTTATTTAATATTTGAGTTAATCTTAAACTATCCCCAATTAGACTATTATTTATTTTAGGATCAACAGTAAAGCTAAATTCTAAACCTTTTTCATAAATTTTGTAACCAAAAATATTAGATATATTTTCCAAAAGTTGGTTTAAATAAAATGGCTCTTTTAAAATATCTAATTTTCCTATCTCTATTTTTGAATAGTCTAAAATATCATTAATAATATTTAAAAGAGAGTTTGAAGTTTGAATAGCTTTATTTAAATAATCATTTTGTAAAGGATTTAAAGGAGTATCTAAAACTAAATTTATAAGTCCAATTGTTCCATTAAGAGGAGTTCTAATCTCATGAGACATATTAGCTAAGAATTTAGATTTTGCCTCATTTGCTTTTAAAGCATTTATTTTAGCAATTTCTAATTCGGTTACATCAATGCTTGAACCAACCATAGCAACTTTATCTCCATTTTCATCAAATTGACAAATTGCTGATACTTTAATATATCTTATTTCATTATTATCAAATCTTTTTATTCTAAATATAGTATCAAAAGTACCATTTGTATCTTTGGCAATATTTATTTTTTCTTCTACAATAGGTAAATCTTCTTTAAGAATTCTATTTCTAAAAAGTTCATAATTATTTATATCTTTTTGTGGAGTTATTCCATAGATTTTATACATATTGTCATCTAACTCTAAACTATTTGTTGCAAAGTTTAATCTCCAAATACCTTGTTTTGAAGCTGTAGTTGCTAACTCTAGTTTTAAAGTTGTATCAAGAATTTTTGCTTCAATCTCTTTTTGCTCAGTAATATCTCTAGCAGAAGCATAAAAATACTCTTTCCCTCCTAATTTTATCTTTACAGAGGTAATACCAGCTTGATATTCACTACCATCTTTTCTTTTATGAACTCTTTCAATATAAATAGGTGTTTGATTAATCTTTGAAACAACATCTTGATACTCTTCAAAACTATTAATATTAGTATCCCAATCAAAAATTGAGAGATTTTTCATCTCATTATTATCATATCCAAGTAAATCTTTTGCTCTTTTACTAAACTCAACTAATTTCCCATCTTCTATATTTACAATAAAAATAGCATCCGATGAGTAGTTAGTAAGATTTTTATATCTCTCTTTTTCTTCCTCAATCTCTTTTTCTAACTCTAGATGTTTACTTATATCTTTTATTATTGAAAAAAGAATTTTTCCTTTTTCTGTCTCTATTGGTGAAGTATTTGATTCAATAGTTTTTATTTCACCACTTTTTAATATATGAGGAAATATAAAAGTATTATTATTAAGATTTTTAGCCTCTTCAATTTTATCTTGAATCTCTTTTTTTGATAAAACATTTATATTTGAGATATTTAATTTTTTAAACTCATCTAGTGTATAGCCATAAAATTTACAAGCACTAATGTTTGCATCAATAATATTTCCAGTTTTAACATCTATTAGAAGCATTATTGCTGAGTGAACTTTAAACATATTTTCAAATCTATTTTTAACTATTTTAATCTCTTTTGAAAGTTTTAACTCTTTAAAATAATTTGCTCTCATAGTTCTAAATAATAAAAAAGAAGCTATTATAAAAAGTACGATTAAAATAGTTGAGATTATAAGGTTTCTTTTCCATAGATATAAATAATTTTTTTCTGAAATTGCAGTTTGAATATAAAAAGGGTATTTATCCATTACTAAAAAACTACCTATTCTTTTCTCACTATCTGTTGATGCTATATATTCAAAACTTCCACTTTTTTCACCATTTTTAATCTTTAAAATAGTTGCATTTGAATTGGGTAATTTGCTATTTACATTAACATTTTCAACTTCTGGATATCTGGCAATTAAACTACTTGTATCACTATTTCTAATAAGAACAACTCCCTCTTTTCCAGTATTTATAGAAGCTAAAGTATTGTTTATTGTTGAAATATCTATTAGTGCTGTTAATACACCTACTAAATCTTTATTCTCATCTCGAATTGCTCTAGCTTGGATAATAGAGTAGGAACTAGAAGTAAAAGAAAAAAGAACATCCGAAAATGTTGTATTTAAGTCTTTGTTATTTTTCAGCATCTGAAAATGCTCTCTACTTGAAATATTAACAAGAGAATTTAAACTATTTGATGAGTATAAAATATCACCTTCTTTATTTGCAAAATTTATAACACTTACATTGCTAAAGTTACTAAGTAAAAATCTAAATTTATCATTTACTATTTTCTTTTTTTGGTCAAAACTAAATGAATAAAAATTGTTATTCTCTTTTGGAAGAGTCAAAATAACATATTCTGCTAATTTAAGTATATTTTCTGATTGTTCAAAATCATTTTCAAGCTTTTTAGTTAAAAGCATTGTTAAATTACTAGTAGAAATTTTAGTATTCTCAATCGCTCTTTTATACTCAAAATAAGCTTGTAGGGATGCTAGTAAGATTATAAACAGTATGGAGAAGATAAACCAACCATAAGTAAAATTCTTTATATTTAAGTTTATCTTAAAAAAATTCATAGCTTCCCCATATTAGCATACTTGACAAATTGTTTGAATAAAGATTTATATTTATTTCAGTTATTATTTTTTTGATTTTAACATCTTAATAATAAATAATAGTTTATTATAGGTTGCTATTAATTTAATTTTTATAGTAATTATAAACATAATTACTATATTTTTTTATTTTTATATATTTTAACTCAACTTTCGCACATAGAAAATCATAAATTTCCTATATAAAAAAGCTTCCTTAAATCCCATAAATAGGCACTTTTAGCTATAATAACATTGACCAAAACACCATTACATAGGGCTTTTTTATGGGACTTGACAATTTTATCGAAACAGCTATGAATAAAGTATTAAAAAATCCAATAGTTGAAGTTTTAAGGGATATAAATTTTAGTAGTATTCTTAAGCAAAGTAATTTTAAAAAGCGTGATATAGGTGTAAAACCATATATGATAATTTTACAATTTTTATATATGTTCATTATCAATAAAAAAATATCAACTTTTATGAAATACAGTAGCGATAGTTATAAAAAAGATGTCTATTATAGACGGTCGTTATAATTGGAGAAAACTATTACTTTTAACATCTGTAAAACTCTTATCTAAACTTGTATATTTTCAAAATTCTACAGATACAAAAGTTCTTATTATCGATGATACAGTTGAAATCAAACGAGGTAAGTATATAGAGGGTAGTTGTAAAAATCTTTGGAGCAATAAAGAAAAAAGAGTTGTTAAGGGGTTGAATATTGTGTCAATCAATTACAGTGATTCATATACTGATTTAATGCTAGATTTTTCACTAAATTATAATAAAAATCAGATTGTAGATTTTACAGATACAACAATTCATCATTCAAGTAATGCTTACAAACGAAGGATTGAAGGGATTAATGGTAAAAACTTACAAGCTATCAATATGATAAATAGAGCTTTGAATGCAGGAATATATGCTGATTATCTTCTTGTAGATAGTTGGTATGCAAAACCAAATTTTATCAATGAAGTCAAACAAAATGGTCTTGATGTGATTGCAAGAGTTTCAAAATCAAACAAAATTTGGCAATTTATAGGGAATTCAAAAACCCTTGAATCACTTTATAATCAAGCTAAACATCATAAATGTTCAAAACTAGGTAACTATAATTCTATCAAATATAGCTATGTTTCTGCTATTGTTACTCATAAAACACTTGGAAAAATCAAAATAGTTTTTATAAAAACAAAAGATAATCTTATACCAATAATTTCTACAAATATAATTTTATCAGATATAGAAATTATCAATACATACAAAAAACGATGGAATATAGAACAAGGATATAAAGATTTGAGAGAATATTTTCAATTTGGTAAAGAGGAGAATCGAATTTATGAAGCTTTAATAGCTAGAATAACTCTATCATTCCTTGCTTATAATCTAACAAGCTACATTAACCGAATCAATAATGAACCACAAACTCTTGGTAATCTTTTTAGAGATTTGGAGTGCCAACTTGAAACTTTAGCTATATCAATGGAAATATTCCTAAAAATATTAGAACAATTGATACAATCAGCTCAAATTGTCAAGAGAAATAAAGATTTAGAACAGATTATCCATATGCTAAGGGTTTACACCAAAAAACAGTTAGGTTTTATGTGCGAAAGTTGAGTTAGGAATATTTATATCTAAAATAATAATATCTGGATCTTTTTCTTCAAAAAAAGACAAAGCTTGTTCACCATCTTGTGCAATATATATTTCATTAAAGTGTCTTTTTAAAAAGAAATCTATACTTTCTACTGTTTCTTCATCATCTTCAACATATAATAAATTCAATCTATTCATTTATTTTCCTTTTGTAGGGTTATTATAAAGTTTGTAAAAGAATTATCAGAGTTAACATCAAGTTTCCCTCCAATGCTTTGTTCTATTAGAATTTTAGCCATGTATAAACCAATCCCTGAGCCTTCTTTTTTAAATTTTGTTGTGAAATAAGGTTCAAATATTTTATCAATAATAGATGAGGGAATGCCTCCTGAATTATCTCTTATTGTTAAAGTAATTTTCTTTTTCTCTTTTTTTGCAAAAATACCAAGATATTTATTTTTTGAAGAGTTTAATTCAAAATTATCAATAGCATTTTCTAAAATGACTAAAATAACTTGTAATAATTCATTTTCAAAGTTGAAAATATTAATTTTTTTATCAACATTGATTTCAAAATATATATCTGAATCCTTACTTTGAATTAAAATGATTGCTTTCATGATTAATTTTGATAAGTTAAAAAGATTTTTTTCTTTATTAGGGTGAAAAAAGTTCATAAAATCTTCAATTGTATTTGACATATAAATTATATTTTTATTTACGTGTAAAATTTTTTTATCAATGATATTTAAATCTTGTTGTTCCAATAAATTTTTATTTTCTTTCAAAATATTTTCAATTATTTGAACAGATAAGTTAATTCTATTTAATGGTTGTCTCCATTGATGAGCTATATTATTTATCATCTCTCCCATTGCAGCTAATTTTGTTTGTTTAAATAGCATTTCATCTTTTTTTCTATTTTTCAAACTTTCTTCTAAAACTCTTTTTTCTAAGTTTTCATTTAATTTTTGTATTTTATTTTTTAATATACTTTCTCTTACATAAACAATAGTAAGTAAACTTATAACCAAAAAAGAGCTTATTAAAACAATAAATAAAGTTTTATAATTCTTAACTTCCTTATACTTTAATAAGGTGTAATTATTTAAAATTAACTCTTTTTCTTCTTTTGAGATATTACTAATTACCTTATTTAAAATATTTTGCAATAAAAAATTTTTGCTATTTATTGCTAAAAGAATATTCGTTTTATAATCAAAATTTCCTGTAATATTCACATCAGTATTATACTCCTTTTGCAAGTTATAAACGACATTTGCAATATTCCCAAGGTAGCCATCTGAGTTATTTTCTGAAATTTTCTTGAAAGCATAAGATGGATTATATGTAGTATATAAGTGAATATAAGGATAGTTTCTTTTTAAAGTTTGGAATAAATTAATATTATTTTCAACAAATATTTTTTTGTTTTTTAGTTGTTCAAAGTTTGTAATAAATGAGTCTTTTCCTGTGGTTACTAAAACAAAAGGCAATTCCATATAAGATTTTGTAAATAATATATCTTTATCTTCTATATTACTTTCATCAAAGAAAGAGAAAAAATCACATTCATAATTTTTTAGTTTAGATATAGATTCTTTTAAAGTATTCACAGGAACTAATGTTATACTTTTACCAATCTTCTTCTCAAATATTCTTAAATATTCAGAATTTATTCCAATAATATTCCCATCTATAATCGCTTCATATGGTAAAAAATTCTTTCTAACACACATTTTAAAAGTATCTTTATCTTTTAAAAATTCTTTCTCATATTCACTAAAAATTGGTTTATATTCATCAAATACCAAATCAGAAGGATAGGTAGAATTTTTGATATAACCCATTAAATAATAGATATCATAAATTCTTTTTAATTTATTTTCATCTATATCTCCAAGAGGATTGTTTTTATAGTAAGATAATTTTTTTAGAGCATTAGCTTCATAAATTAATTCATCTTTTGTAAGATTTTGAGAGTTGTATTTTTTTAAAATTATATCAACACTCTCTTCTATATTGTTAAAGGCATATTGCCAACCTAATAAAGAAGCTTTTTTAAAAGCAATTACTTTGTCTTCATCTTTTTTTATAAGAGTTTTATTAGTAAATAAAAAATCACTATAAAAGTCAAAACCTAAATCTTTTGGTGAAAAAATATTAAAAGGAATATGGTTTTTTTCCAAAAAATATGGTGTTTTTGAAATATATGCACTTATAATATCTGTGTTGTTATTTACTAAATCATTTACATTATGAGTATGCTTTAAGAATTTTATTGAATCTAAATCAACTTTATTTGCAATAAGCAAGGCCTTTATTGAAGCTTGAATATAATCATTATCAGTAAGCATAATTCTTTTATTATAAAATTCTTTTATTTCATTTATATTTGAATCTTTCTTTGAAATAAGCACTAAAGGTGAAATTTGAAATAGGGCATATAATGCAACTAGATTATTATAATTATTGATTCTTTCAGGAATTAATGTCTCTCTTGCAATTCCAAAATCACTTTTGTTTTCATTTACATCTTTTACAACATCTATATTAAAATTAAAATATTTAATATCAACATCCAATCCATAATCTTTATAAAAACCTTTTTCTTTGGCAATGTAGTAACCAGCAAATTGAAATTGATTAAACCAAGATAGTTGTAGAGAAATTTTTTCTAAATGCTCATTTGCAATTAAAAGTATTGGTAGGAAAATCAAATATAAAAAATATCTATACAAAAAGATCAACCTTTAGTAAATTAAGGGGATTAAATGGATAAATTATAATCTAAAATAATATATAAAAAATGACACTTTTTATTCAAGAAAAATATTAATTTGTATTAAATTATTAAGTAGGATAGAATAAAGATTAGGATAAATCCTAATCTTTTAATAGCTTATGAACTAAATATTTTACTAAGGGTGAGATGATAGTGATTACTGGGAAGGCTACAAAAAATGCTTTTATCCATGCTTCAAGCCAAATTAATATAAATCCATCTATGAAACCAAGATTTATAAAAGTAATCACAAAGCTCATTATGAAACTCATAATAAAGCTCATAACAAAAGCAAAAACAATTCTTTCATATTTTCTTTTTATTAACATCAAAATCCTTTTTATTTGTAAGTTCTAATAATCAAAAATGAGATTATTGAAATAATTGTAATACTTAGTGCAATTGGTAAAAAAGTATTATTATGAAAACTTAGTGCAACTGAAGAGATAATTGCACCTAAACCAAATTGTAAAACGCCAATTACACCAGATGCAACTCCAGCATTTTTTGGGAAAAACTCCAATGCCAATGCCATACAATTTCCAAAGATAAATGGCATCATACACATATAAGAAGCAATTAAAATCATAATAGTAACCAGATGTATATCTTTTTGAAGGAGTATAAAAATTAAACCAACTATAATTTGAACTAAAATGGCAGTTTTTACTAAAAGCAAATCTTCATATTTTTTCAGTAGATTTATATTTACTTTAATCATAATAATTAAAAATATGAAATTAATTCCAAAGAAAAAAGGGAAATAATCAGTTGAAATTCCAAAATGTTCAATATATATAAATGAAGTCTTTGCAATAATTATAAAAAATCCACCAAAACTAAATCCAAGTGTTAACATAGCTTTCATCGCTGTTTTATGGGATAAAACGATTTTATATGATTCAAAAATATTTTGTTTTATATATGTATAACTTTCTGGTAAATCCTTATAAACAAAAAATGTAACAATCAAAGCATAAAGTGTTAAAAATATAAAAACAGCTTCCCAATTAAAAAAATGAATAATTGCTGCACCAATTGCTGGTGCTAAGAGAGGAGCTAAACTTCTTACTATTCCAATCAAGGAAAATACTTTAGCCGCTTCTGCTCCATGAAATCTATCTCTTACAGCTGCTGCTGCATTTACTACAACAATTCCACCAAAAAATGCTTCTAAAAATCTAAAAATCCATAATTCATAGATATTTGTTATAAAAATAATGATGAAACTAAATAGAGCAAAACCTAAAAGTCCAAATATTGAACTCACTCTTCTTCCATATCTATCAGAAATTGGTCCTCCGAAAATTTGCCCAACAGAAAATCCAATCAAAAATATTGATAAAGATAACTCAATTTTATCAATGCTAACACCAAATGATTTTGCAATTTCTGGAATTGAAGGAAGATATGTATCTGTTCCCATTGGTGCAGCAGATGATAAAACAGATAGTAAAACTATTAAATAAATGTGATTAATAGGTTTTTTCATTATTGTTCTTGTACATTTAATGCTACTTTTTCAAGTAAGTTTAGTAATAAAGTTATTTCATTTTTTTCTAAATTATTAAATAAAGAATCACGAAACTCTTTCACAAGATTAGAACTTTTATTTAAAATTTCATCACCAAGATCTGTGAGTTTAATAAGATTTGTTCTTTTATCTAATTGTTTTTTTTGAATAAAACCTTTTTTTTCTAAAGTTGATAAAGTTCTACTTATAGTTGTTTTATCTTTACCTAAAATATTTGCAATTTTTGTTTGATTGACATTTTCTTGGTATTTTATAATTTCTAATGTTGCTCTTTGTTCTGGAGCTATATTAAAAGTTTGAAGTAATTGAATATATTTATTATTGATTTTATTTGCAGTTTGGTTTATTTTGAAGCCAATAGATTTTTCTAATTCATAAGACATTTTAATCCTTTAATTGTATACGCAATAGTTGCATATACAACCTTTTGTAATACTTAAATTTAAATAGTATGAATTTTTAAAACTTTATCTAATCTAATTTCTTGTTTATTTGAAAGAATCAAATACTCTTCTTTATTTTTTGTTCTAAAATCAATAATCATATCTTCAATAACTTTTTCTTCATAATTATCAAGATAAGTTATTTGTACTTTTGATTTTTTTACTGCAAATTCTTCAAGTTGGTCATAAAGATGGCAATTTATAGGAATATATTTATCACTCATTTAAATCCTTTTTTTGAAGATTATAGCTGAAATAAATTAGTTATTTAATTTATAAATAAATGTTATAATTATTGGATAAGGAGTTTTTATGAGTTTGAAAAAAATCACTTCATTAACAATGCTTTTATCAATGTTAGTGATGACATTTACAGGAATTTTACTTTTTATTACACCTCCTGGAAGAGTTGCAAATTGGTCAAATTGGGAAATTTTAGGATTAACAAAAGATTTAATAGCCAATTTTCATACTACTTTTATGGTGTTATTTATAGTTGCAACGATTTTACATATTTTTTATAATATAAAACCAATGCTTAGTTATATGAAAAATAGTTTAAGAGAATTTGTCTTTTTTACAAAAGAGATGATAGTTTCTTTGATTGTTTTTGTTCTTTTTATATGTGGAACAGCTTTTGGATTTTTTCCTTTTTCAACTTTTTTAGATTTTGGAGATAAAGTAAAAAATTCTTGGGAAAAACAAGCAGGAACGGCACCATATGCCCATGCAGAATTATCTTCTTTGAAAAGTTTCACAAAAAAAATAGGTTTTGATTTGGAAGAATCAAAAATTATATTACAAAAAAATAACATAATATTTGAAGAAGAAAATAGTTTATCACAAATTGCAAAACAAAATGATACAAGTCCTAGTTTTATTTATGAATTATTAAAGAAAAATTTAAAAAATAGTAATCAAACTATTCCATTGACAGGATTAGGCAAAAAATCTATTGAAGAAGTTGCTTCAACTTTAAATATTTCAGTTGATGAGTTTATTTTAAAATTAAAAGAGTTAGGAATTGAAGCAAAAAAAGATGATAAGTTTAAAAATATTGCAGAACAATATGATATGAGTGTAATGGATATTTTAACTAAATTAGGTTATCAAAAAGAGTAAAGAAGTTTTTACTTCTTTACAATCTCTAAAATATCCAAAGGATGTTTTACTATGAAATCTGCCCCATTTTCATTTAGCTCTTTTTCATCTCTAAATCCCCATAAAACACCAATTGCTTTCATTCCTGCACTTTTTGCAGTTTTCATATCAACCAAGGTATCTCCCACAAAAAATATCTCTTCACAAGGAATATTTAATGCTTTAGCAATATTAATTGCACCAATTGGATCAGGTTTTCTTGGAACTTCAACTTTTTGTCCATGAACCTCTTTGAAGCCATAATCTTTAAATAGATAATCTACATATTGCACTGTAAAATCATGAGGTTTATTTGATAAAACAGCAAGATTATAATCAAGTTTTTTAAGTTCATCTAATAACTCATAAATGCCTTCATAAGGTTTTGTATTTTCATGAAGTTTTTGGTCATACTCTTTTTTAAATCTTGTAGATACTTCTTTTTTCATATCTTGTGAAGACTCTTTTAAAGCATTCTCCACTAAAACATCAACACCACTTCCTACGAAATATTTATAATCTTCTATTTTATGAATAGGAAGATTTAATTCTTTTAAAACTTTATTCATAGATATAGCAATATCTTCAATTGAATCTAAAAGTGTTCCATCTAAATCAAATATAATTGTTTTTTTACCAGCCGCCACTTGCGCCTCCTCCTCCAAAACTTCCTCCGCCACCAGAGAATCCACCAAATCCACCACTTGAAGATGAAGATGAGCCAAAACCACCAAATCCACCTGAATTTCTTGAGCTATTTGAATAACTAATTTTTGATAGTTTGTCAAAATCTACATTTTTTGAAGTGATAAAATTGAAAACAAATATTACTATAAACATAATTAATGCAGCAAACAAGTTATATGTGGTAAATATTTGAGACATAATAAACGTGAAAAAAGCAAAAAATGACGAAGATATTGAGGATTTTGTAACTTTATATAAAAATTGACTTTTTACTTTTCTTGAAATAGTATTTGCTATCATTGATAAAAATATCAAAGCAAAAAATCCTAAAGGTACAAGGGCATTAATAGCTCCATTAAAATCATTGTTTTTAGCTTTTGCAACATATTCACCTTTTATAGAAGCAATTATTTCATTTACGGCTTTTAATATTCCAAGTTCATATTGATTTGCTTTAAAGTTGGGTTTTATTGTGTAGTTTATGATTTCATGGGCAATTTTATCTGTTAATACTCCTTCAAGTCCATAACCAACTTCTATTCGTATTTTTCTCTCTTCCATCGAAACAACAAGTAAAACACCATTATTTTTATCTTTTTGTCCTATTCCCCAAAAACGACCAAGTTGATAAGAGTATTCTTCTATTGTGTAACCATTTAAAGAATTTAGAATAACAACAACTATTTGATTTGATGTCTTTTCTTCTTCTGTTTGTAATATTAAATCTATATCTTTTTTCACAGCTGGTGAAAGTAGATTCGCTTGATCAATAACTCTTCCGTCTAATTTTGGAAAATATTGCGTAATATCTGCATTTAATAAAGAAAAAGCAAAAAGTAAGAAAATTATAATTTTTTTCATTTTAACTCGATTACTTCATTTGATAGTTCATTTTCATCATTCTCTTGGATTGGAAAATGTTTTATCAAAATAGCTTTTGAAGTTTTTATAGCTTTTAAATAACCATTTAAAAAATCTTCTTTTTTTACATCTAATGTAAATTCATAAACTAATTGTTGCCAAAATTCATCTGGGATTTTTTTAGATATTTCACTATCTGTTATAATTTCAACATACCTTTCATCGAAACTAACAAAAAACATAATTGCCTGTCTAGTTTTTGTTCTATTTAATCCTAAATTGTTAAATTGTTCTTTAGCATTTGAAGAGGCTTTTTGATGTTTATAACTTAGAGGAACTATTTTTAAAATCAAATTATCAAATTTTTCAAAGAAAAGATTTATTCCTACAAATATTAAAAGTTGATATTGTAATAGTTCTAAAGTAGATATGTCTTTTATAAAAAAAAGAAGAAAAGAAATTAAAAAAACAAAAAATACACTAATCATTAAAGAGGCATATTTATAATCAGAACTTTTTTGTGTAATTACTGCAACTAATTCAGCAGAACTTAATTTCTCAAGATTTTCTATCTCTTTTGAAATAAGCTCTTTTTCTTTGTCGTTTAGAAGCATTAAAATTTTACTTTTGGAGCATCTTGCTCTGTTGGATTTGCACTAAAAGTTTCTTTGATTTGAGCTTCTGGATGAACAATTGCAGCTACAAGTTTCCCAGGCATTGTTCTTAATTCTAAGTTATAAAGTTTAACAGCTTCAATAAAATCACGTCTAGCAACAGTGATTCTATTTTCAGTTCCTTCAAGTTGTGATTGTAAAGCCATAAAATTTTCATTTGCTTTTAATTCAGGATATTTTTCAACAACAACCATTAGTTTTGATAAAGCACTACTTAATCCAGCTTGTGCACTATCAAATTGTTGTAAAAGGGCAGGATTATTTAATGTTTCAGCATTTATATTCATTTGAGAAACTTTGCTTCTTGCTTCTGTAACTTCAACAAATGTACTTTTTTCATGTTCCGCATAACCTTTTACAGTTTCAACTAAATTTGGAATTAAGTCTGCTCTTCTTTTGTATTGATTTTGTACTTGCGACCATTTTTCTTTTACATTTTCGTCAAGTTTTGGAATATTGTTGTAATTTGTAACAATTAAATATGTAAAAGGAATGATGATAATAAGTGCCAAAATTAATAAAATTTTCTTCATAGTGTAACCTTTCGTTAAATATGAAATATAGTATTCAAAATATTATTAATTTTATCTAAACTTACAGTTTTAAAATGGTTATAATGTTAAGTGTTAATCAACTATAATTCGCAGTTGTAAAATAACAGTAACAAAATTATTCATATTCGAAATAAAACTAATAAATTAAGAGAAATTAAATAGATATTGAATATGATTATCAATTATATTTTATAAAAAATAATGGAGAAATAAAATGAATGCATCAGAACTATTTGTAAAGGCATTGGAAAATGAAGGTGTTGAGTATATCTTTGGTATTCCTGGTGAAGAAAATCTTGATTTTCTTGAAGCACTAAGGACATCAAATATTAAACTAATTTTAACAAGACATGAACAAGGTGCTGGATTTATGGCAGCAACTTATGGAAGACTAACAGGAAAAGTTGGAGTTTGTATTTCTACTTTAGGCCCTGGTGCTACAAATTTTGCTACAAGTGCGGCTTATGCACAACTTGGTGGAATGCCGATGATGATGATCACAGGGCAAAAACCAATTAAAAAATCTAAACAAGGACGATTCCAAATCGTTGATATTGTTGGTATGATGAAACCAATGACAAAATATGCGAAACAAGTTGTAAATGGAAATAATATTCCTTCAATGGTAAGAGAAGCGTTTAAAATTGCAACTACTGAAAGACCAGGTGCTGTTCATATTGAGTTACCTGAGGATATTGCCGCAGAAGAAGTAGAATTTAATATTTATCCAGTTAAACCTTTTAAATATCCAAAAGCAGGAAAAGAAGCAATTGCAGATGCAGTTGGTATGATTGAAAAAGCAAAAAGACCATTATTACTTATTGGTGCTGGTGCAAATAGAACAAGAATCGGTACAGCTTTAACTGATTTTGTTAATGAAACTGGAATCCCTTTCTTCTCAACACAAATGGGTAAAGGTGTAATTGATGAAAATCATAAACTTTGCTTGTCAACAGCTGCACTTTCAAAAGATGATTTTATTCACTGCGCGATTGAAAGAGCAGATTTAATCATCAATGTTGGACATGATGTTATTGAAAAACCACCATTTTTTATGGAAAATAAACCAAATGCAACAAAAGTTATTCATGTAAATTTCTTCCCATCAGAAGTTGATGATACTTATTTCCCTCAATTAGATGTAGTTGGTGATATTGCTTCAAATGTTTCTCAAATGACAGCAGCTATTTCTAAACAAGAGCATTGGGATTTTGATTATTATGTAAGATTAGCAGAAGATATTAGAACAAGATTATCTAAATATTTTGGTGATAATAGATTCCCTATTTTACCACAAAGAGCAGTAAGAGCTATTAGAAAAACTTTAGACGAAGAAGATATTGTAACACTTGATAATGGAGTTTATAAAATCTGGTTTGCAAGAAATTATAGATGTGCAAGACCAAATACATTATTATTAGACAATGCACTTGCAACTATGGGAGCAGGACTTCCATCTGGAATGGCTGCAAAAATGGTAAATCCTGATAAAAAAGTTGTTGCAGTTTGTGGTGATGGTGGATTTATGATGAATTCACAAGAAATGGAAACAGCAGTAAGATTAGGACTTGATTTAACAGTTGTTATTTTAAATGATAATGCATACGGTATGATTAAATGGAAACAAACAGGAATGGGATTTGAAACATTTGGTTTAGATTTAGATAATCCTGATTTTGTTAAATATGCAGAAGCATATGGAGCAACTGGACATAGACCACAAAGTGTTGAAGAATTTGAAGAAACTCTAGACAAATGTGTAAATGGAAAAGGTGTTCATTTAATAGATTTAGCAGTTGATTATTCTTTAAATCACTCAATTTTAAATGAGTTATTAGCTAAAAAACAATGTTTAATATGAAAATTTGAAAGGAAAAATATGAGTACAATAGAAGTAACATCACCATTTGACGGAAAAGTAGTTGGAACAGTTCCATTCACAACAGTTGAAGGAGTACAAAAAGCTATCGACACTGCATACGAAAGATATTTAGATGTTGATAACTGGATTCCAAAATATAAAAGAGTGGAAATCTTAGAAAACTTGATGAAGATTATGTCTTCACAAGTTGAAGAGTTAACAATTCTTTGCGCAAGTGAAGGTGGAAAACCATATATGGACTCAAAAGTAGAAGTACTAAGAGCTATTAATGGTGTAAAAATAGCAATCGAACAAATAGGACTTCAAGAAGGTCATGAAATTGCAATGGGACATACTCCAACAAGTACAAATAGAATAGCTTATACTATGAAAGAACCAATTGGAGTTGTTGTATCAATTTCAGCGTTTAATCACCCATTAAATTTAGCAATTCACCAAGTAATTCCAGCACTTGCAGTAGGTTGTCCAGTTATTATTAGACCAGCAACTCAAACTCCAATGTCTGCTGTAAGATTAGTGGAATTATTAAAAGAAGCTGGATTACCTGAAGGTTGGGCACAAGCAGTAGTTTGTGATAGAGCAGGTGGAGAACTTTTAGTTACAAGTCCTAAAACAGCATTCTTTTCATTTATTGGTTCAGGTCCTGTTGGTTGGTATTTAAACTCAAAAGCTAGTGCAGGAACAAGAAGTGCATTAGAACATGGTGGTGTTGCGCCTGTTATTGTTGAACCAGATGCTGATATTGAATCAATGATACCAGATCTTGTAAAAGGTGGATTCTACCATGCAGGTCAAGTTTGTGTTTCTGTTCAAAGAATTTTTGTACATGAATCAATTGCAAATACAGTTGCATCAAAAATTACTGAAAAAGCTTCAAAACTTGTAGTTGGAAATCAATTAGATCCTAAAACTGAAGTTGGACCATTAATTAATCACAACGAAGTAAATAGAGTTGAAGAGTGGGTTAATGATGCAGTTGCAAAAGGTGGAAAAATATTAACTGGTGGGAAAAGAATTTCTGATTCTTGTTATGAGCCAACTGTTATTTTCAATCCAAGTGATGATGCAATTATCTCTCAAAAAGAGATTTTTGGACCAGTTGTAGTTGTTTATCCATATAAAACTTTAGATGAAGCAATTAAAAGAGCAAATCAACTAGATGTTTCTTTCCAAGCAGCAGTATTTACAAAAAATATTGATACAGCTTTAAAAACTGTAAAAAGATTAAATGCAACAGCTGTTATGGTAAATGATCATACAGCATTTAGAGTTGATTGGATGCCATTTGGTGGAGCAAAAACTTCAGGTCTTGGATTAGGTGGAATTCCTGATACTATGGCTGAAATGCAAAATCAAAAAATGATGGTTATTAAATCACCAGTTTTATAATTTTTGATTTATGATTCTTTTAAAGCTAAGGTGAAAGCCTTAGCTTTTTTTATTTAAAAAAATTAGGGATAAAGAATGACTTGGGAAAATGTAATAAATATAGAAAAAGAAAAACCATATTATAAATTTTTAAAAGATGAAATAGATAAAAGATATGAAAATACAAGAGTATTTCCTGAAAAGAAAAATATTTTTAATGCTTTTTCTCTTACAAAATTGGATAATTTAAAAGTGGTAATATTAGGACAAGATCCTTATCATGGTTTTGGTCAGGCACAAGGTTTGGCTTTTTCAACACCAAAAAATATAAAAAATCCACCTTCAATGGTAAATATTTTAAAAGAGATAAATGATGATTTAGGTAAAAAATCTGTTTGTGAAGATGGAGATTTAACACCTTGGGCAAAACAAGGAGTTTTACTTTTAAATACAATCTTAACAGTTCAAGAAAGCTTAGCAAAGTCTCATCATAATTTAGGTTGGGAAACTTTTACAGATAATATAATTAAATTTATTAGTGACAATAAAGAGAATGTAATTTTTATTCTTTGGGGAAGTCCAGCTATTTCTAAATCAAAATTAATTGATAAGAAAAAACATCATATTTTAACTGCACCACATCCAAGTCCACTTTCATCTTATAGAGGATTCTTTGGTTGTAAACATTTTTCAAAAACAAATGAAATACTAAAAAGTTTAGGAAAAGAAGAGATAACTTGGTGATTAATCAAAAAGATTGAAAATTTTAGATTTTATTTTACTTAAGGATAATTTTATTGCAGAATATTTCATAATCTTTGCAATGTTTTTCCATCTTTTTTTTTCATAGCAAGGATTTGGACAAATTCTGCATCTAGGTTTTATTTCATGTGGACAATTATTTAATCTTTCAAAAGAGTAAATTATAGCTTCTTTGCACTCTTCACATAAATGAAGGTTTAATTCAACAGATTTCTCTTTATATATTAGATTTATAGTATAAGATTTTTGATTTAAATGTTTGTCATTACAATATAATTCATAAAATCTTTTTAGTGTTTGTATTTCTATCTCATATTTTTCAAATGTCATTTTATGTCTTTTCAAATTAAGATAGATATTATCTTAATTAATTTTCTTTTTTGAAATATTTACATAAAATACAGAATTAAACATTGATGATAATCAAGAAAAGAGTACAAATGATAAATAAAACGTTAGAAGATTTTTCTTTCTTTAATTTTCTAAATGAAACTGACTTATTACGATTAAAAGAAATTTCTATAAAAAAATATTTCAATAAAGATGAAATTTTATTTTATAAAGGAGATGAAGCAAAATATCTTCATCTCCTTTTAAAAGGAATAGCCAAACTTTATACTTATGATCATAAAGATAATGAAGTAATTATCCATAATCTAATGGGACCATCTTTGATTGCAGAAATTGTAAATTATGAAGAATTGAAATTTCCTGCAAATTGTTCTTTTGAAACTAAAGCAGAAGTATTATTAATTGATTATGATAAATTTAAAAAAGAGTTCTTATTAAAACCTGAAATATCAATGTTTTTTATTAAATCTTTAACAAAAAAAATAAAAGCTCTTGAGAGCTTTATAAACTATAATATCAGTTCAAATAGTTTAGAAAAAATTGCAAAATTTTTATATGATAATGAAGCAATTTTGATAAATCTAAAACAAGTAAAAATCGCTCAAATTTTAAATATAACTCCTGAAACATTCTCAAGAAAACTTGCAAAATTAAAAAAAGATAATATTATTCAAAATGATAAAGGTTACATAAAAATTTTAAACCATGAAAAATTAAAAAATTATATAAATAACTAAAATATAGTAGTTTTTTAAACTACTATATCAATAGAATTTACAACTCCCAATCCTGAACCATCTTCTTTTATAAAAATACCATTACTTTTTTGAACAGCTTGTTTTGATTCAATACTATTTTGATATGAAAATCCACTTTGTACATCACCTAAATAAATAGCTCCAACATTAGCATCTAAAAGAGAAATAAGTGAACTATTTCCAGATTCATCAATACTCCAGATCTTTAATTTATTAAAAATCATATCATTTTCATCTATGAAATTGTTATTGTCGCTATCATACATAGCAAGTTCTTTAAATCCATTATTAGTTTTTGGACCAAAAAGTTCACTTCCATTGTCTATACTTCCATTATCGTTCTTATCCAAAGCTAAAAATCCTGCACCATTTTTTAGATATGGAATCATCTCTGTTTCACCATTATTATCTAAATCAAAGGCAAATCGTAATGAACTAATATTTTCAAAAGGATTGATATCTTCTCCATAATTTATAATCAATGGATCAACAAAATTTTTATCTCCTATTATTATTTGAGAAGAACTTGCTTCATATAATTCTTTTGAAAATGAGATATTTAGATTCATTTCATAAGTATTATTTGGTGTTTGGAACTTAACAGAAGCAGAAAAATCAACACTTTGTTTTTGATAGTAGTTTTCTTGTGTTTGAAAAACCATAGCTTTGAGTTCTAGGGTTTTTTGGTTATCTTTATATGGATTTAAAGGCATAGTTATATTTTCTTTAAGATTAGAAACAATCTTTTTATTTGGATATAAAGATACTTTTTTTTCATTATTTAAACGTTCAAGAAGTTTTTCAATTATTAACTTTTTTATTCTATCTTCCAAACTCATATTATCTTCATAATTATATGCAACACGTTCATATTGAATAGAAGAAGCATAAGCTTGTTGGAAATTTAAGACAAATGCTTGATTTGTTTGTTTTTCATCTTGAGTTTTTTCCCCATAATGTAATTGTACACTTGTACTTGATGAATGTTTAAAAGCATATTGTGATTGAGAACTAAGCAAAATTTGAGAATTTTTTATAATCATAATAAATCCTTTTTAAACTAATATTAAGAATTGTATAACAAAAATAAAAAATTGTCAATTATATTTATTTTGCCTCGAATAAAGAGATATTTGAATTTGTTCTATTATTTTTCAATTTCATGCATCTTTTTTTAATTCTTTTAATAATATATAAGTATTCTTTTTATTTATTCTATTTAGTTGAACATATATAATTGCAACTATAATTACATTGAAATGTATCATTGCTTCTGTCAAAGGTAAATATATAAATAAAATTCCAGAAATTAAAATAAAAACAGGAGTTAAGAATTTTGCAAAAATTTCAGTTTTTTCACTTTTTTCTTTGTATTCTTTTTCATTTTGAGTTATATAATTTTTATCTTCTTGAGTTAATTTTTTTTCTGTTTTTAACTCATCAAGTTTTTTTATAACATCAATTCTTTTTTTATGTCTTAAATAAGAAACAACTAAAATTACAACAAGAATAATAGAAACAATATTTGAGATAATCTCAGGAGGCATTTGATTCATTTTTCACCTTTTAAATTTTGTTTTTAGATTAGCATAATTATATATAAGAATTTATTTAATAAGAAATTATAATGTTTTATTATATAATTTAAAAAATTATTTCAAGGAGAAAATATGAAAAAAATTGTTGCATTATTTGCATTATGTGGAAGTTTATTGTTTGGTGCAATAAATTTACAAACAGCAAGTAAAGAAGAACTTATGAGTATCAAAGGAATTGGTGAGAAAAAAGCTGAACAAATAATCGAATATAGAAAAACAAATAAGATAAAATCTCCTGAAGATTTAAAAAATATCAAAGGTTTTGGAGATAGTATAGTTACAAATGTTGAAAAAAATGTAACAGTAAAAGATAAAGCTGAAAAAACATTTGAAGAAACAAAAAAAGAAAAGAAAAAAGAGTTAAAAGAAAGTAAAGAAAAACTTAATAAAAAAGTAGAAGAAAAAGCGATTAAAACTCTTCAAAAATAGAAAGTTAGAGTAGGGAAACCTACTTTAATTTTTTTACTACATTTATGATAGAATCTTTTAAAAATTATAAAAAGGTAAATTTTGAAATTCTCTGTCAATGATTTTTGTCCTTGTGGAAGTTTAAAAAAATATAAAAAGTGTTGTAAACTTTTCCATGACAAAATAACTTTTCCAAAAACTGCACTTGAACTTATGAAATCAAGATTTTCTGCTTTTGCTGTATCTAATAGTGATTATATTATTTTTACAACTCATGAAAATAATCCTGATTTTACAATAGAGATAAAATCTTGGAGTAAAGATATTTTAAATTTTTCAAATAATACAGAATTTAAAAAGCTAGAAATCTTAGAGTTTATTGATGATGAAATAGAGAGTTTTGTAACTTTTAAAGCTACACTTATTCAAGGTAAAGAAGATATTTCATTTATCGAAAAAAGCAGATTTTTAAAAGTTGAAGGTATTTGGAAATATGTAGATGGAAATTTTTTAAACTAAGGATAGATATGAAAATACTTTTTTCTCCAAGTGAAACAAAAAATTCTGGTGGAATTACAACAAAATTTGATAATAATTCTTTTATTTTTCCAGAACTTTTTGAAAAAAGAATGCAAATAGTAAACGCTTATAATAGTTTTATAAAAAAAGCAACAAAAGATGAACTAATAAAACTTTTTGGAACAAAAAAAGATGATGTACTTGAACAATATAAAAAAGATATTTTTGAAACACCAACAATGAAAGTAGTAGAAAGATATGAAGGTGTTGCATTTGATTATTTGGAATATGGAAAATTAAATAAAGAAGAAAAAAGTTATATAGATGAAAATGTGATAATCTTTTCAAATCTTTTTGGACCTTTAAGTGCTGGAAATAGTGGACTTCCTGATTATAAATTAAAACAAGGTGAAACATTTGATAGCTTAAAAATAGAGAAATTCTATATGGATAATTTTTCAAAAGTTTTAGATGAATATTTAGAAAATGAAGATATTATTGATTTAAGAGCAGGGTTTTACGAAAAATTTTACAAAATAGATAAACCATATACAACAATGAAATTTATAAAAGATGGAAAAGTTGTAAGTCATTGGGCTAAAGCATATCGAGGAATAATTTTAAAACTTCTTGCAAAAAATGAGATAAAAACAATAGACGAACTTATGAATATGCAAATAGAAAATTTAAAAATCCAAGAGATAAAAAAACAGAAATTAAAAACTGAAATAGTTTATTCTATTATTTAAGGTGAAAAATGATTTTTGATAGTCCAATGCAAGCTTTTTTATTAGATAAAGAGGGTGGTGCTTTAGAATTAAGTTATGAAGAATTAAATAATGTTGATTCAACAAATAAAATATTATGGGTACATTTTGATTATTCAAGCAATGAAGCAAAAGAGTGGATAACAGATAAAAGTGGAATAGATTCAGTTGCTATTGATGCACTTCTAACAGAAGAAACAAGACCTAGAACAACAGTTTTAGGTGAAGCTTTGTTGATTGCATTAAGAGGTGTGAATCTAAATCCAAATTCTAAACCTGAAGATATGATTTCTATTAGATTATTTATTTCACCAAATTTAATAATAAGTACAAGAAAAAGAAATTTATTATCTGTTGGTGAAATAATTGATAATCTAAAAAAAGGTTCAGGAGTTAAAAGTTCTTCAGAATTTTTAGTTGAATTAACACTAAGAGTTACTGATAGAATGGATGATGTTATTGATCAAATACAAGAACGAACAGATTTTTTAGAAGAGATTTTGATAGAAAATTTTGACGCAGAATTTAGAAGCGAAATTTTAGCAATAAGACGAGAAACAATAATTCTAAAAAGATATTTATCTCCTCAAAAAGATGCTTTAATCAAATTATATAATGAAAAAATATCTTGGATAGATGAATATCAAAGAATAGAATTACGAGAGACAAATGACCAACTTATGAGACATATTGAAGAGTTAGATACAATTCGCGATAAAGTAATTTTGATTCAAGAAGAGTTAGCAAACAGTGTAAGTGAGCAGATGAACAGAAAGATGTATGTATTATCTATCATTTCTGCAATTTTTTTACCACTTACATTTTTAACTGGACTTTTAGGTATAAATATAGGTGGAATTCCTGGTGCAAAAGATGATAATGCTTTTTTAATATTCTCTTTTTTATTGATTATCGTTGTTACTATTCAATTTATAATTTTTAAAAAGAAGAAATGGATTTAAAAATCTAATTTCTTCTTAAATGAACATCCATTTGTGGAAAAGGTATTTCTATTTTATGTTCTTGTAAAGTATTATAAATAAATATTAAAAAATCTGACATATTTGATGAACCAACACCATTCTCATCAGGATTTTCACTAATCCAAACAAGTAACTCAAAATCAATCGAACTTGCATTCATCCCTGTCATTCTAACTTTTGCCATTTTTTCAGGGCTACTTCGTATATACATTAATGAACTATTTTGTAAAGATTTTAGAATTATTTTTATAACTTCTTCAATATTCGAGCCATAAGCTACTCCAAAAGGAACATTTAATCTTCTAATATCATCTGAAAATGTAAGATTTATTACATTATTTTGGATAAGGGTTGAGTTGGGAATGATAATATCAATATTATCAAAAGTAGTAATAACACTACTTCTCATATTTATTTGTGTCACTTTTCCTCTTAATCCAGCTTCAATCTCTATAATGTGACCAACTTGAATAGATTTCTCAAATATCAAAATAATTCCAGAAATAAAATTTGAAACTATATTTTGTAAGCCAAATCCAATACCAACTGATAATGCCCCAACTAAAATAGTAAGAGATGATAAATCTATTCCAATTGCATTTAATCCAAAGATAAAAGTAATAGCAACTAAAAAGTAATATCCAAGATTTGCAAGCATTGTTCTTGTTGCAATAGAAGTTGTTTTCAAATAGTGTGTAGTTGCATTTGAAATTTTTCTTTTATAAAATGTTGCAATTGAAAATCCAATTATAAAAATTAACAAGAATTTTGTAATTGCAAAAATAGAAATACCTTCTCCAATAGGAATAACAGGATTATTTATCTCTTGCCATGTATATTTAATCATATCAATAAAACTTTCTTTTGTATCAGCAAAAGTTGTTTTTGTAACTCCTAGATGTTCCCTTGATAAATATTTTAATAACTCAATTAAAGAGCTGTAATCTTCATTACTAGATTGAATAAATTCCTGTAAATTTTTACTAAAATCAAAATATTGTGATTTTTTATTTTTTAAAGATGGTAATAACTCTTCAATCTTTGTATAAATTATATTGTCAATAACTTTTGATTTTTCATTTTTAAGTTGATTAATATCATTTTCTAAAGAATTGATTTTTGATTCATTTTCACTTATTTGAGCTTTATCTAAAGCTAATAATAATCTTTTTTCTTCCTTTAATATTTGATTATAGTTAGTTTCTATTTTTGATAACTTTATTGCTAAATCTTCATTTGTCACAATTTTTAGACTATTTAAACTATCTAATAGTTTCTTCTTAAAATTCTTTTGATATTTTATATACTCTTCTATAATAGTTTTATTTTGTTTATTTTTTAAAATATAAAAGGCATATAAGAGTTGAGAATTTATAGTGGGATAAGCATCTTTTTCTGTTAATTTACTGATTTGTTCTTCTAAAATTTCAATTTTCTTAGATGTCTCTTCATATTCATCTTTTTTATTTGTAAAATCTGATTCAATTTTCAAATAATCTTTGATTTTTTTTATATAATCATCTAAATTTTCGATTTGAACCACATCTTTTAATGTAAATTGATTATCTTGTTTTATAAAATTTGAGAGTTTTTTTAGGAGTAGATTTTGATAATCAAGTTGCTCTTTTTCTTCTTGTGAAGCAGTTGTTTTTAAAGAATCAATTTTTTTTATTTGATCTTGATATAACTTATCTAAATTTTCATTAGTTCCTTCATACCAACTTTTATCTATTGCAATTGCAAAAATATTTGAAATTAAAAATAAAATCAAAAATACTATTCTCATTATAATCCTTTTAAAAAATGGAATTTTACTATTTTTTTATGAAATATAGTGAAATAAAAGATAAAAGAGCAAATAATGCACTAAATAAAAATAAAAATTCTCCATAAACTGCACCTGCAACAAATGCACCAATAAATCCACCTAAGCCATATGCAACACCATACATAAATTGTTGAGCTAATTTTTTATTTTCATAAAGTGTATATAAATAAATAATTACTGTACTGTGATAAAGTCCAAATGAAAAGGCATGAAGTGATTGAGTGAAAAATGTAATTGTTAATGAATCAGGATATAAATATAATAAAAACCATCTAACTATAGTTATTCCAACACAAATTTTTATAAGATTTAAAAGATTGTTTTTTAGTAGAGGTGCTTGGAAATATAACATTAGAATTTCACAAATTACTCCAAAAGACCATAAATATGAAGTCATTTCTAATGAGATATTGTGTTCCGTTTCATAAATAGTAAAGAAGTTATAAAAACCTCCAAAACTCATTTGCATGAAAAATAGACTAATCCAAAGTGGCCAATATTTTAAAAAAGAAAAAGGTTCTTTATTTTCACTTTCAACTTTTTGTACATCATATTTTAAAAGTAAAAGGGCAAATATAACAGTTAAAACATTTAAAACTAAATAGTAATGAATAGCAATAAATGGTTGAGTTAAAAATTTTGCTAAAACTAAAGAAATTATCATAAATCCAATAGAACCATAAAGTCTTGATTTTCCATACTTCTCTTTTCCTAATGTAGAAATTGCTGTAACTTCAAGGTAAGGTAAAATCAAAGATAAACAAGCAGCTAAAATAGCATTGTTTATCATAAAAAGAAAAAAGTTCTCAATAGTTAAATAAAAACATGCAGATGAAAATACTGAAATATAAAGTGCAGATTTAAACATCTTTTGATCAAGTTTAATATGTTTTAAAAATAAAAAAGGTGTAATAAATCTCATTAAAGGTGCAAGGGCAAAAATAATACCTATATCAAAAGTACTATATCCAATATCATGAAGTACCTTTGGTAAAAATATTATATAAACACCAACAGCAGCAAAATAAAAAAAATAAAATGCTGAAAGATTAAAAAAAAGCATTATTTTTCGTTAATTATAGTAGTGTTAGAAATTATATCTTGAAAAGTTTTTTTATCTTTGTTGAAATAAGGAACAAAAAGTAAGAAGAAAGAGATAATTGCAAATAAAGTTGCAAAATATCTAATAAAAACTTGAAAAAATGAAACTCTTTGTTTTGTTAAAGAATTAACTATTTTCATTCCATAAGCTTTCATTCCAGGTGTTTGAGATTTTACATACCAAAAAAAGACAATTATAAATGCACTAACACCTAAAATCAGACTCCAACCTAAAACTCTATTTTCAGCAAAGGCAGTGCCTCCACCTAAAATTAGATACATAACAATGTATGTGATTGGAGTTGTAATCAAAAAAGCATCTGTTAAAAATGCTTTAAATCTAGAAGGAAGAGATGTTAAATCACTTTTTAATGATTTAGTTTTAAGTTCATTTGTTTTATTTTGAACTTTATTATGTTTTACATCTCTCCATTTAGACATTAGTTTCCTCTGCTTCCTGGTTTGTAAGCAATACTTCCTTCTTTACACATAGGACACTCTTCAGGAGAATACATTTCAAATGCAAAATCTTCTAAAGCAAAAAGTGGTTTATCTAAAGGTAATTTACAGTTGTCTTTTCTTTCAATAGAACTTCCAACTCTTTCACAGAAACCTCTATTTGCTAAAGCAGCATAAGCAACTACAATTCCACCAGCTTTTTCGATTTCACGTGCAGCTTCAAGTGCACTTCCACCAGTTGTGATAATATCTTCACAAACGATATAAGTTTCACCTTCTTTTACTTCAAAACCTCTTCTAATAGTCATTTCACCATCAGCTCTTTCAGCAAAAATAAATCTTACATCAAGTGCAGTTGCAAGTGCAAATCCAGCTATTAATCCACCAAGTGCAGGAGAACAAACAGCATCAATTTTTAATCCAGATTTTTTTATCTGTTCTGCAAGTGCATCAGCTAATAATTTAGCAGTTTTAGGATCTTCTAAAACTTTTGCAGATTGTAAATAAAATTTTGAATGATTTCCACTACTTAATTTAAAATGACCTTCAAGTAGGGCAGAAGCGTCTTTATATATTTGTGCTACGTTCATGATTATACTTTTAAAATTTCAGCTTCTTTAGCTTTGAATGTATCATCAGCTTTTAAAACATAAGAATCAGTGATTTTTTGAATTTCGTCTTGAGCTTTTTTACTTTCATCTTCAGTAATAGCTTTATCTTTTAACAGATTTTTGATTTTCGTATTAGAATTTTGTCTGATATTTCTAATTGCAACTTTTGCATGATCAGTCATACCTTTAGCTTGTTTAGCTGTTTCTTGTCTTTGTTCAACAGTCATTGGTGGGAAGAATAGTTTAATAATTACACCGTCATTATTTGGATTAACACCAATATTTGCAGTTTGAATAGCTTTTTCAATTGGTCCTAAAAGATTTTTTTCCCATGGGCTAATAGTAATAGTTGTAGCATCTGGTGCTAAAACAGAACCAACTTGACTTAAATCAGTAGGTGTTCCATAATAATCAACTTTAATACCATCTAAAATATTTGTGCTAACTTTTCCCGTTCTTAAAGATTTGTAATCTCTTTTTAATGCATCGATAGCTTTGTCCATATGTTCTTTAGTTTGAGCATATACTTCTTCTAACATTTATTCTCCTTTATTTGATTAGTAATTTATTTGAAATAGTGTAATAGTCAGTACTTATAGCTATTCTATTTCTATTTAGATTTAGTTTTTTATCTAATTTGATATCTATTATACCATTTTTAACTTTGATATCTTGCCATCCATAAGTTGATATAAACAATTTTGCATCTTTTATATCTTTATTTACTTCAACTTTTACATGTTTTAGTATTCCATCTTTTGGATAAACTTGAGGTTCTATCCAGTTTGCTTCAAGAGTTTTATATTTTATCTTCTCTTCTAAATTTATTTTTCCAACAAGTGCTATTCTATTTAAATCGAATAAATCACTTTTTTCATTTACTGAACCATTATTTTGATTCATAATATATTCAAAACCAAAATTTTTTATCTCTTTTTTTACTCTTTCATCATATTCACCATAAGGATAAGAGTATGCTTTTGGTTTAAATCCTAAATTCTTTTCAAATATTTCTAATGCTAAATTAGTATCTTTATTAATTTCTTCATTAGTTAATTTTACAAGTTGCTTATGTGAATATGAGTGAAGTTCAATCTCTCCATATTTTGAAGCCTCTTTTATTTCATCCCAAGTCATAAAATCAGGATATTTTTTTTGAGTTGCTTCAACATAAACAAAAAGAGTAAATGGATAGTTATATTTTTTAAATAATTCTAAACCATTTTGATAAAAACTTTTGTACGCGTCATCAATTGTAAATGCAATCCAATTATCTGGTATTTTTTCTTTATTTTTTAGTTTCTCAACAATTTTTGAAACAGTTACAACTTTATAATTATTAGTTTTGAAATATTCAAACTCTTTTTTTAATTCTTGTAAAGATGTATTTGTACTTTCATGTTTTGAATCACCAAATCGATGGTAAACAAAAACATGAGCATTTGCATTTAAATAAAGATAAGATAAACAAAGAAGTAAGAAATACTTCATATTTCTTTATTCTTTGTATTATTTATTTTCAGGAGCTGTTGGAACAGGTGTTGCTGTTGGAGCAGCAGGAGCTGAATCAGTTTGAGTTGTTGGTGTTGTTGGGATTAAAGAATCAGTTTTTATTGTGTCAACAGCACTTTGATTTCTTTGTTGATTATATAAATATCCTAATGCAACAGTATTTATAACAAAAACTAATCCTAAAGCCATTGTAGCTTTTGTTAAGAAATTTGCTGGACCTTTAGCACCAAATAATGAATCATTACTTCCACTATATGCTCCAAGACCAATGCTTGAGCTTTTTTGAAGTAAAATGATTATAGTTAATAAGATTGCTAAAACAAACTGAACGATTAAAAGTGTAGATGTCATTATCTATTTCCTTTTTAAAAAATGGTAATCATTTTATCTAATACTTATTAAAATTAAGTTAAAATGAATTTTAAAACATGATTTCAGTCATTTTATAAAGAGTAAAATTGTCAGTAAAAAATCAATTCTCAAAATACGCAAACGAGTATAAAAATCATAATATCATTCAACAAATTGTTGCAAAATCTCTTGTTCGTGAATTAAAATTTCAACCAAAAAGAATTTTAGAATTAGGTTGTGGTTCAGGTCAGGTTTTTAATCACATTTCATGGGAAGTTGAATTTTATAAAGCAATAGATGCTTCATCTTCAATGTGTGAATTACATCCAAAAGCAAATAATATAGAAGTTAAATGTCTAAATTTTGATACTGATGAGTTTATCAATGAAATTAAAAATGACAGTTATGACATTGTGTTGTCATCTTCAGCTCTTCAATGGTCAAATAATTTATCAAGAATAATAGAACAGCTTTCATCTATAACTAAAGAGATTAATGCAGTTTTATTTACATCAAATACATTTAAAACAATTCAGGAAATTACAAATACTAAATCACCTATATTAGATGAAGATTCTATAAAAAATTCATTCTTAAAATTTTTTAATTGTGAATTTGAAACTATATTATATAAATTAGAATTTGATAATAAAAAAGGTTTATTTGATTATATAAAAAAATCAGGTGTAAGTGGAGAGAAATCTCTTTCTTATAGTGATTCAAAAAAACTATATAAAGAGTATCCTTATAATTATTTAGAATTTGAAGTGATTTTTGTTAAAACAATTTCTAAATTATAAAGTTCATATCTTATATATTTGAAATTTTCACTATCTTTTATTGAAGTTAATTTTGTAAATTCTTCTAAAACTCTAGCACTTTCTTGAGCTCTTTTAAAATTTGCAATTAATATTGAATATAAATCAGTTCGATTTTGTTCACTTTTTATTGAACTTCTTAAAACATCATTTTTTACATCTCTTGTTTCAAGTAATTCTATATAGTTATCTAATCTTGCTAAATGTCTAAGGGATTTTAATTTTAAAGCAGTTTCTTTATCATTGTACATATATCTAAAGATATCTTCAACTACTCGAATACCTTCTCGTAATCTATTTAAATTGGCATCAATAAGTCTTAAAGTATTTGTCATAAAAAATGGAGTAAGACAAAAAGTCTTACTCTCTGTCTCCACTATTCATAATTCCAAGAATTTGTAATAATGAAATAAATAGATTAAAGAAATCTAAATATAAAGATAATGCTGCTTCAATAGGTGAATCATAATTACCTTTGATAATGTTTTGTGTATCATATAATATGAATGCTGAGAATAATAATGCTCCCACACTAGCTATTGCTAATTGCATCATTGAAGATTGAATGAAGATATTTGAGATACCAGCAACAATCATAATGATTAAAGCAATAAATAAAAATTTCCCCATAGCAGAAAAATCTCTTTTAGTTGTCATTGCGAACATTGAAATTCCACCAAATGCAACAGAAGTCATTAAAAATGCTTGACCAACAATAGATGCACCACTAGGCATTGCAAAAATTGAAGCTAATAATGGAGCAATTGTTAATCCTGTAATAAATGTAAATGCAAATAATACAGCTAAATTAACGCCTGGAGTATGTTTTACTCTTGGAATAACAAAAAATATTAATCCAAGTTCAATTGCAAATAGAACCCATTTCATTGGTCCCATTAATATAGAAACAATTCCTAATCCAATATATGCACCAGCTGTTGCTGCTAATAATGAACCAGCAAATAATTGATAAGTTGCTTTTAAAAAGCTCATTAATTGAACTTGAGATGATTCTTGTGCATATTGAGATGATTGATTTGATAGATAATCTCTATTATACATTTTTCTTTCCTTTTTTATAATTTACTAATAATATAACATAAGTTTGAAATATTATAGTTATATTTAAGCATATATATTAAACAAGAAAAGTAAATAGATGATTAATAAATAACATAAAATAATGAAAACCCAAGAAAAACCCAAGAAAAAGCGATAAAAAGATAGTAAAAAGAAGTAAAAGTGATAAAAAGAGGATAAATTTAAAAATTTAAGCTACATTTCAGCGTTAAGGTATTGACAAGCTAATAAAAATCTATTATAATTCCCGTCCAATTTGACTGGAACGCTTCAAACGAAAAGTGAGAAGAGATACGCTTCAATCGAGAGGGAATGATCTTTAAAAATAATTATAAACGTTTGTAAAGTAATCTTTATAAACCGAATATGAGACTCTTATAAAAATCTATGTTTGTTTAGATTAAAAATAAGAATAAATGTTAAATAAAAATATAAAAACAAGAGAATTTGGTAAAACAAATGCTTGTCTATAAAATTTGAGTGATAATTTTGTAATTGAAGAGTTATAAAATTTGTCAGTTTCAAAAGCTCTATAATTTATGGAGAGTTTGATCCTGGCTCAGAGTGAACGCTGGCGGCGTGCTTAACACATGCAAGTCGAACGAGAACGGATTATAGCTTGCTATAATTGTCAGCTAAGTGGCGCACGGGTGAGTAATGTATAGATAACCTGCCCTCTAGAAAGGAATAACAGATGGAAACGTCTGCTAATGCCCTATATGCCTTTAATACATAAGTATGCAAGGGAAACGCTTTAGTGCTAGAGGATGGGTCTGTATGGTATCAGCTTGTTGGTGAGGTAATGGCTCACCAAGGCAATGACGCCTAACTGGTTTGAGAGGATGATCAGTCACACTGGAACTGAGACACGGTCCAGACTCCTACGGGAGGCAGCAGTGGGGAATATTGCACAATGGACGAAAGTCTGATGCAGCAACGCCGCGTGGAGGATGACACATTTCGGTGCGTAAACTCCTTTTATATAGGAAGATAATGACGGTACTATATGAATAAGCACCGGCTAACTCCGTGCCAGCAGCCGCGGTAATACGGAGGGTGCAAGCGTTACTCGGAATCACTGGGCGTAAAGAGCGTGTAGGCGGGTATATAAGTCAGAAGTGAAATCCAATAGCTTAACTATTGAACTGCTTTTGAAACTGTATACCTAGAATGTGGGAGAGGTAGATGGAATTTCTGGTGTAGGGGTAAAATCCGTAGAGATCAGAAGGAATACCGATTGCGAAGGCGATCTACTGGAACATTATTGACGCTGAGACGCGAAAGCGTGGGGAGCAAACAGGATTAGATACCCTGGTAGTCCACGCCCTAAACGATGTACACTAGTTGTTGTGAGGCTCGACCTTGCAGTAATGCAGTTAACACATTAAGTGTACCGCCTGGGGAGTACGGTCGCAAGATTAAAACTCAAAGGAATAGACGGGGACCCGCACAAGCGGTGGAGCATGTGGTTTAATTCGACGATACACGAAGAACCTTACCTGGACTTGACATAGTAAGAACTTTCTAGAGATAGATTGGTGTCTGCTTGCAGAAACTTATATACAGGTGCTGCACGGCTGTCGTCAGCTCGTGTCGTGAGATGTTGGGTTAAGTCCCGCAACGAGCGCAACCCTCGTCATTAGTTGCTAACAGTTCGGCTGAGAACTCTAATGAGACTGCCTACGCAAGTAGGAGGAAGGTGAGGACGACGTCAAGTCATCATGGCCCTTACGTCCAGGGCTACACACGTGCTACAATGGGGTATACAAAGAGCAGCAATACAGTGATGTGGAGCAAATCTCAAAAATATCTCCCAGTTCGGATTGTAGTCTGCAACTCGACTACATGAAGTTGGAATCGCTAGTAATCGTAGATCAGCTATGCTACGGTGAATACGTTCCCGGGTCTTGTACTCACCGCCCGTCACACCATGGGAGTTGAACTCATTCGAAGCGGGGATGCTAAAGTAGCTACCTTCCACAGTGGATTCAGCGACTGGGGTGAAGTCGTAACAAGGTAACCGTAGGAGAACCTGCGGTTGGATCACCTCCTTTCAGAGAATTAAGTTAAGATTCGATTCTTAACTTAAAACTAAAAAGAAAGAGTTTTTATATTCGGTTTATAAAGATTATTTAAATAGGTAGTAAAAGGGGCCTATAGCTCAGCTGGCTAGAGCGCTCGACTGATAATCGTGAGGTCTCAGGTTCAAGTCCTGATAGGCCCACCATTAAATAATCTAGAAAGATTAATTTAGGTTGGGGAATTAGCTCAGCTGGGAGAGCGCCTGCTTTGCACGCAGGAGGTCAGCGGTTCGATCCCGCTATTCTCCACCACCTATTAAGAGTAAATGCGTAATAATTAATTTATAGAGTGATAAAGAAGTTAAATATAAGTTCAAAGGATATTGAATTTATATTTGATTTTCGAATCAAAATGATATTTAAAAATATAATGTTAAAGTCTTTAATTTTTTCGTAAGAATTAGATAACAGAAATGTTAAATAATTTAAAACAAAAAAAATTTCATATCTAAGAAATTAGATAGAACACAACATTATTTTATTGGATATATTTTAAATAATATGTTTAATAAGATAGTAGCCAAAGAATATTATCAAAAAGCGATAGAGTTTAACTCTATTTATTAATAAGCTATTAAGGGCTAATGGTGGATGCCTAGACTGTAAGAGGCGATGAAAGACGTATTAGGCTGCGATAAGCCTCGGGGAGCTGCCAAAGAGCTTTGATCCGGGGATTTCTGAATGGGGCAACCCAGTATATAGAGATATATATTACCCTACGGGGAGCTAACCTGGTGAAGTGAAACATCTCAGTAGCCAGAGGAAGAGAAATCAAACGAGATTCCGTCAGTAGCGGCGAGCGAAAGCGGATTAGGACAAACCCAATGCTTGCATTGGGGGTTGTAGGACCATAATGTGAGACTAAAGAGGATAGATGAAATACTTGGAAAAGTGTAGCATAGAAGGTGAAACTCCTGTAATTTAAATTCTCAATAGCTCTAATGGTATCCTGAGTAGGTCGGAACACGTGATATTTTGACTGAAACTGGGGGGACCACCCTCCAATCCTAAATACTACTTACAGATCGATAGTGAACAAGTACCGTGAGGGAAAGGTGAAAAGTACTCCAGCGAGGAGAGTGAAATAGAACCTGAAACCATTAGCTTACAATCATTCAGAGCCCTATGATTTATCAGGGTGATGGACTGCCTTTTGCATAATGAGCCTGCGAGTTGTGGTATCTGGCAAGGTTAAGTCAAGTACGAAGCCGTAGCGAAAGCGAGTCTTAATAGGGCGAATTAGTCAGATGCTGCAGACCCGAAACGAAGTGATCTATCCATGAGCAGGTTGAAGCTGGTGTAAGAGCCAGTGGAGGACCGAACCGATAGGCGTTGAAAAGTCTCCGGATGACTTGTGGATAGGGGTGAAAGGCCAATCAAACTTCGTGATAGCTGGTTCTCTCCGAAATATATTTAGGTATAGCCTTGTGTTGTAGCATATGGGGGTAGAGCACTGAATGGGCTAGGGCTGCTTACCGCGGTACCAAACCCTATCAAACTATGAATACCATATGTGGAATCACAGGAGTCAGGCGGTGGGTGATAAAATCAATCGTCGAGAGGGGAACAACCCAGACTAACAGCTAAGGTCCCTAAGTTACATCTAAGTGGAAAACGATGTGGAGTTACTGTGACAACCAGGAGGTTGGCTTAGAAGCAGCCATCCTTTAAAGAAAGCGTAACAGCTCACTGGTCTAGTGATTCTGCGCGGAAAATATAACGGGGCTAAGATGTACACCGAAGCTTTAGATTCAATTTTAATTGAGTGGTAGGAGAGCGTTCTATTCAGCGTAGAAGATGTACCGGTAAGGAGCGTTGGAGCGGATAGAAGTGAGCATGCAGGCATGAGTAGCGATAATTGAGGTGAGAATCCTCAACGCCGAAAACCCAAGGTTTCCTACGCGATGCTCGTCATCGTAGGGTTAGTCGGGACCTAAGTCGAGTCCGAAAGGGGTAGACGATGGCAAATTGATTAATATTTCAATACCAACATATAAGCGCGATGTGGGGACGCATAGAGTTAATCGAGGTCACTGATGGAATAGTGGCTCGAAGGACGTAGGCTGTTACTTAGGCAAATCCGGGTAACGTTAGGCCGAGATCTTACAGGCTCTTGACACTCTTCGGAGGAGATGGAGAATCGATGATACTGTCGTGCCAAGAAAAGCCACTAAGTATATTATATGTTGCCCGTACCGTAAACCGACACAGGTGGGTGGGATGAGTATTCTAAGGCGCGTGGAAGAACCCTGGTTAAGGAACTCTGCAAACTAGCACCGTATCTTCGGTATAAGGTGTGCCTACTATTGTATATGGACTTGCTCCAAAAAGCGATAGAGGTTGCAACAAAGAGTCCCTCCCGACTGTTTACCAAAAACACAGCACTTTGCTAACACGTAAGTGGATGTATAAGGTGTGACGCCTGCCCGGTGCTCGAAGGTTAACTGATGATGTCAGCGCAAGCGAAGCATTTGATTGAAGCCCGAGTAAACGGCGGCCGTAACTATAACGGTCCTAAGGTAGCGAAATTCCTTGTCGGTTAAATACCGACCTGCATGAATGGCGTAACGAGATGGGAGCTGTCTCAACCAGGGATCCAGTGAAATTGTAGTGGAGGTGAAAATTCCTCCTACCCGCGGAAAGACGGAAAGACCCCGTGCACCTTTACTACAGCTTGACACTGTAGCTTGGATATTCATGTGCAGGATAGGTGGGAGGCTATGATATATGGACGCAAGTACATATGGAGCCATCCTTGAGATACCACCCTTGAATATTTGAGTTACTAACTGCGTACAATTATCTTGTATCAGGACAATGTCTGGTGGGTAGTTTGACTGGGGCGGTCGCCTCCTAAAAAGTAACGGAGGCTTACAAAGGTTAGTTCATGGCGGATGGAAATCGCCAGTTGAGTATAATGGCATAAACTAGCTTGACTGTGAGACATACAAGTCGAACAGAGACGAAAGTCGGTCATAGTGATCCGGTGGTTCTGTGTGGAAGGGCCATCGCTCAAAGGATAAAAGGTACGCCGGGGATAACAGGCTGATCTCCCCCAAGAGCTCACATCGACGGGGAGGTTTGGCACCTCGATGTCGGCTCATCGCATCCTGGGGCTGAAGTAGGTCCCAAGGGTATGGCTGTTCGCCATTTAAAGCGGTACGCGAGCTGGGTTCAGAACGTCGTGAGACAGTTCGGTCCCTATCTTCCGTGGGCGTAGGAAAGTTGAAGAGATTTGTCCCTAGTACGAGAGGACCGGGATGAACGTACCACTGGTGTACCAATTGTTCTGCCAAGAGCATCGTTGGGTAGCTACGTACGGATGTGATAAGAGCTGAAAGCATCTAAGCTCGAAGCCAACTCTAAGATTAACTTTCCCTGAAGTTCCCAGCAAGACTAGCTGGTTGATAGGCTGGATGTGTAAGCGTTGTAAGGCGTTTAGCTGACCAGTACTAATAGAACGTTTGGCTTATTTTAAACAATTCTTTGGTTTACTATCTTATTAAATATATTTCTTATATTTAATATATATTGTGAAAAGACTTTAACATTATTTTTTCTTAACTCCTTTATGAGTTGAGTGTAAAGAGTATTTACATATTGAATCTTTCTTTATGTTTCTTCTTACTTTTTTCACTCAACTTTGCTGGTGGCTATAGAGAAGTGGAAATACCCAGTCCCATTCCGAACCTGGAAGTCAAGCACTTCATCGCCGATAATACTGCCGGGTCCCCTGGTGGAAACGTAGGCCGCTGCCAGCTCTTGAGTTTTTTATTTACCAAGCTTTTACTAATTTGAACTTCTTTACAGTTCCTCTTAGCAAAAGCTTTTTTTTTACCCCTCTATCCTTCCAGCCTTTGTTGCTTTTTATCCTTTTATTTGGTTTGTTTATTTCCTCATTACATAATACTTATTTCCATTTTATTTATTTTACAATGCATTATTTTTTAGATTTTATTTAGTTCTAGATGAACTATATTTAGCTTAGAAGGGTATTTCTTCTTTTAGGAGTACTTTTTTTACTTCTTATATTTGTTAGGGATTTATTTATTATTTGGAGGTCTTTTATATTTTTATATTTTTACATAAAAAAAGGGAAGAAATTATTCATTCCTCCCCCTTCTTCTTTACAAATCAAAATATTATAATCTTGATTCGTATCTTCTTAGCATGTATAATCTTTTTAACATTTTCTTTCTAGCAGATATTTTTTGTTTTTTTCTGATCTCTGTCATTGGCTCAAAATATCTTCTAGCTCTAGTTTCAGTAACAATAAGATTTCTATCACATTGTTTCTTAAACCTTCTATAAGCTTCGTCAAAAGATTCGCTATCTTTAACTTTAATGCCTGGCACTAAAATCACCCTCTTTCTTTTTAAATTTAGGTGTTGATTATATTTAAAGTTTACTTAATTCTTATTTAACTTATTTTTGAATAGAATAAACTTTTAGAATAAAGGAAAATCTTGGAATTAACTCATTTAGATAATAATAATAGACCAAAAATGGTTGATGTTTCAGATAAAAATGAAACAAAAAGAGTAGCAATTGCTTCTGGTGAAATAAAAATGTCTAAAGAAGCTTATGATGCAATAATTTCAAATAATACAAAAAAAGGTCCAGTTTTACAAACAGCTGTAATAGCTGCTATAATGGGTGTGAAAAAAACATCAGATTTAATTCCTATGTGTCATCCTTTATTATTAAGTGGTATTAATTGTGATATTGAAGAACAACCAAGTAAACCAGGATTTAAGTTAATTGTTACAGCAAAATTAAATGGACAAACTGGTGTTGAAATGGAAGCATTAACAGGCGTTTCTATTGGTTTATTAACTATTTATGATATGGTAAAAGCAATTGATAAATCAATGATTATTTCTAACATTCAATTAGAAAGTAAATCAGGTGGAAAAAGTGGAAATTTTAAAAGAGAGCAAATATGATTGATTTAAGTAAAGAAAAATTGGAATTAAATTACCCATGTAATTGGGAATATAAACTTATTGTTTTAGAACATATAAATATAAAATCTACTGTAAAAGATGTTATTTTAGATAGAGAACATAAAGTAAATGAATCGAAAGTTAGTAGTAAGGGAAAATATAAAAGTTATACTTTAGAAATGTTAGTACACAATGAAGATGATAGAAAAGAGATTTATAAAATGTTAGGTGACCATTCTAATATTAAAATGGTTTTATGATATAAATTAGTATCTTTTATTCAAAAGATACTAACTCTTTTTTGATTTTTTCTTGATTTAATTTCTTTTTTGCAACTTTATAATGTTCGTTGATCTTGTCATCATCATCTTTTATTAAAGTTTTTATTTCATCAAGTGATTTTCCTTCTTCAAAAGCTACAAAAACTTTGTACTCTTTTTTAGTAAATTTTCTTTTTAGAACTTCTTGTAATTCATCCTCTGGTTTTAATGTTCCAACAAGTTTATCAATATGTTTTAATAAAGATTCTGTAAAATTCATAAAATTCCCTTTTATTTAGTTAACCAATTTTCCATTGATTTTATATCATTATAAGAAGTCATATCAAGCATAACAGGTGTAATTGATACATAATTAGCTTTTATTGCTTCAAAGTCACAATCTTTATTTTGTGATTCTCTCCAAATTAGTGGATGCAAACCAATCCAATAAAACTCTTCTCCTCTTGGATTAAGATGTCTATGTGTATCATTACCATATTCTCTATATCCAGCTTTTGTAACTTTTATTCCATTACATTCATCAGCTTTGATTGGTGGAATATTAACATTTAAAAACTTTCTTTCATCTAATGGAAAATTGTTGCTAAAAATCTTTGTAACAAGTTCTATAATAGTTTTTTTAGCTAATTCAAAATCCCAATTATTTTGTATATCTTGACATCTATCACGGCAAACTTGAGAAATTGCAATTGCTGGAACTCCATGAATAACTGCTTCCATTGCTCCAGCTGCAGTTCCACTGTAAGTTATATCTTCACCCATATTTGCACCTATGTTTATTCCACTTATTACTAAATCAGGTTTATAACCTTCTTTAAATAGATTACTAATTGAAATAAATACACAATCAGTTGGACTTCCATCATCTATTTTATAAAAATCATCTTTTAAACAATCCATTCTAAGTGGTTTATCTAGAGTTAAAGAGTGCCCACATGCTGATTTATTTTTTGCCGGAGCTACAACTATAATTTTTGCAATAGAACTTAAAGCTTCAATTAAAGCTTTTAATCCAACTGCATCAAATCCGTCATCATTTGTTAGTAGTATCTGTTTCATCTACTATATAAGCTCCTTCTATTTTGTATATTAAATTTTCTATATTTGATGTTACTTTGAAACCTGTTTCAAGTTCTAGGTCTGCTAATTTTGATTTTATTAGAAGTTTTAATTCTCTTTTCCCTTGATTTTCAACTACAATTTCTAGTAGTTTGTATATTGTATTTTCATCATTTGAAAAAGGTAATGCTATTGTCAATGGTGGTTCTTGAATCTCTTTTTGTTTTGTTTTTACTTTTTCTTTTTGAGCATCTAAAATAGTTTCAATTTTTAAGATATTCATTCTTGTAAAATTTTCATCTTTTGAAATTCTTACTTTAAAAGCAATAGGTTCTTCAAGGTTATATGATTCTTTTAACTCTTTTAATCTATCTTCAAAAAGCATAAGTTCGATTGTTCCATGGAAATCCATAATTGTTGCAATTCCAAACTTATTGCCTTTTTTAGATATTTTTTCAGTTATATTTTCAATTTTCCCCACAAATAAAGCCTGACTACCATCATCAAGTTCATCAATTTGAGATGATAGAGTATAGTTGATTTTATCAATTTGTTCTCTATATTCATCAAGTGGATGTCCTGAAACATAAAAACCTAAAGATGCTTTTTCAAGTTCTAAAATATCTTTTGGGTCAAATTCAGGAATATGTTCAAGTTCTATATCAATTTTTGTTAATTCATCACTATCTCCAAAAAGTGAACCTGTTGCCATTTTTTTTGCAGTTGCAGCTTTACCTACTGTTTCAACAATTTTCTCAATTTGATCAAGAAGTGCACGTCTTGAGTATCCAAAACTATCAAAAGCTCCTGCTTTTGTAAGAGACTCAATAACTCTTTTATTTACTTTACTTCCATCAATTCTTGAAATAAAATCTGCTAAATCAGTAAATGGACCATCATTTCTTGCATTTAATATAGATTTTATAGCTACATCTCCTGCCCCTTTAATTGCTCCCATTCCAAACATAACAACTTCTTTTCCATCAATTTGTTTTGCTGAGAAAACTAAATCAGATTTATTGATATCAGGTGGAAATAAATCAAGTCCTAATCTTTTTACTTCATCGACATATTTTACAACCTTATCAGTATTATCTTTTTCAAGTGTTAAAAGTGCTGCCATAAATTCAGCTGGATAGTAGCATTTTAAATATGAAGTATAAAATGTTACAAGTGCATAGGCTGCTGAGTGAGATTTATTAAATCCATATCCAGCAAATTTTACAATCAGGTCAAATAGTTCTTCACAATGCTCTTTTACAAATCCTTTTTTAACTCCACCATCTGCAAACTCACCTTTTAGTCTATCCATCTCTTCTTTGATTTTTTTACCCATAGCCCGTCTAACTAAGTCGGCTCCTCCAAGTGAGAAACCTCCAATAGATTGTACGATTTGCATAACTTGCTCTTGGTAAACAATAACTCCATAAGTCGTTTCAAGTATGGGTCTTAATGGACCATCAAACTCATCATAGAAATAGTTTATTTGCGCTCGACCATGTTTTCTATCAATAAAGTCATCAAGCATTCCTGATTCCATTGGACCTGGTCTATAAAGTGCAAGAACGGCGATAACATCTTCAAAGTTTGATGGTTTTAATCTTTTACATAAATCTTGCATACCATCAGACTCTATTTGGAATAGTCCAATTGTATTTCCTGTTTGAATTAGGTCATAAACACCTTTGTCATTTACATCTGTTGTGATGAAATTTACACGTTTTCCATGTCTTTGTTCGATTAGTTTATTTGCTTCTTCAATAACAGTTAGAGTTTTTAAACCTAAAAAGTCGAATTTAATTAAGTCAACATCTTCTACATATTTTCCATTATATTGAGTTGCTAAAGTATCCAAACCACTAGGTTTAAAAAGTGGAGTTTTTTTCCATAAAGGTTCATTTGAAATAACAACTCCAGCTGCGTGAGTTCCTGCATTTCTATTTAGTCCCTCTAATGCTAAAGCATATTCCCAAACCCTTGCAGCTTGTGGGTCAGCTTCACAAAGTTCTTTTATTTTTGGTTCTTTTTCCCAAGAGTTTTTTAAATCAATTCCTAATTCATCAGGTATTAGTTTTGCCATGGCATCAGCTTTTGCATAAGGCATATCAAGAACTCTTGCAACGTCTCTAATAACTCCTTTTGCTAAAAGCTTACCAAAAGTGATAATTTGAGCAACGTTAGCTCGACCGTATTGTTGAACAACATAATCTATAATCTCTCCTCTTCTACTTTGACAGAAATCCATATCAATATCGGGCATGGATACCCTTTCTGGATTTAGGAATCTCTCAAAAAGTAAACCATAAGGAATAGGGTCAATATCTGTGATTTTTAAAGAAAAGGCAACTAAACTTCCTGCTGCTGAACCCCGTCCTGGACCAACTGGAATACCCATTCTTTTTGCAACAATAACGAAATCCCAAACGATAAGCATATATCCTGGGAATTTCATATTATTGATAATTTCTATTTCAACTTCAAGTCTATCTCTGTACTCTTGATGATGCTCCTCAGGAACTATTTTTAATCTATCTTCTAATCCCATTCGACATTCATGCATAAATAAAATTTTGTCATTTTCAAGAGAATATTCAAGTTCAGGTTCAGGTAGTGTTAAACCAGCTTCCGCTGATTTTTGTCTTGTAAATTTGAAATTTGGAGGAGTAGGATTTCCTAATTTTATAGTTAGATTACACTTATCTGCTATTTCTTGTGTAGCTTCAATAGCTTCAGGAATATCTGCATAAAGTTTTGCTATTTGCTCTGGCGATTTTAGATAAAACTCATGAACACTATGTCTTAGTCTATTTGGATCATCATAAAGTTTATTCATTGCAATACACATAAATGCTTCATGTGCATCGGCATCTTTTTGTTCTAAGTAGTGTGTATCATTTGTAGCAACAACTTTTATTCCAGTTTCTTGTGAAATTCTTAAGATTTGATCATCAACAAAGTGTTGGTCAGAAATTCCATGACGCATAATTTCTAAATAAAAATCGTCACCAAAAATCTCTTTATATTCAAGTGCAATTTTTTTTGCTTCTTCATAACCTTTTGCACCGTTTTTTACATTTCTTTCATTTTGTGTATTTAAATGCCAGTTTACTTCCCCTTGCAAACAAGCTGCACTACAAACTAAACCTTCAGAGTTTTCTCTTAAAAGTTTTTTATTAATTCTTGGATAATAGTAAAAACCATGCATATAAGCTTGAGAGCTCAAAAACATAAGATTTTTATATCCAATATCATTTTTTGCATATAAGCATAAGTGATATCTTTGTCTATTGGTTTTATCACCAATATCATCACTATTATGAATGTATGCTTCCATTCCAATAATTGGTTTTATTCCTTCATCTCTCATAGCATTATAAAAAGCAATGGCTCCAAACATGTTTCCATGGTCTGTCATGGCAACACTTGTCATTCCCATTTTTTTTACTTTTTTAGCTAGTGGTTTAATCTTATTTGCACCATCAAGTAATGAAAATTCTGTATGTAAATGTAGATGGGTAAATTGAGGTATTTGTGACATAATATAAATCTTTGTATTTTTTATTTATAGTATATCTAAAAAATGTTTTTGAGCCTCTTTAAGTCCAAGATTAAAACACTCTTGCATCTCTTTAAAGGTAAAAAGTGAAAACTCTTTTATGTGGTGTGTTCCTATATAATGGTTAGTATTTTCTATTGTATATTTATGATTTGTGTGTAGTTGTTTAAATAAAATTTTTTTTGCATTTTTTATTGGATTTATTCTTTTTTTGGGATTTTCTATATTTTTTGCAAATAAATCTAAAGTATGAATTTCATAACCTTTATTTTCTAAAGGTTTTATTGGTAAATTGTCAAATAAACCACCATCGATTAAATACATATTTTCATAAGTAACTGGCTTAAACAAAGGAATTAATGCACTTGATGCCATACACAAAGTAATAGTATCACCACTATTAAAATAGTGAAGTTGATTTTTTTTTATATCATAAGCACAAACATAAACTGGTTTTGGAATATACTCAAGTTTTTCAATAGGAAGTAGTTCTTTGATGATTTTATTTGAAGAGTCAATTTTCAATAAACCATTTCTAAAGAAGTTGAATTTTAGAGTTTGTTTTATATCTTTTGATGCGAAGATTTTTAATTGTTCTTTTGCACTTATACCACTTGCATGAGAAGCTGAAATAATAGCACCAATTGAAGAACCACTATAAGCTTTTATATCAATATTATGTTGTTCACAAAAATCTAATACTCCTAGATGAAAAGCTCCGCGTGCTGCTCCACCACCTAGAACAAATGCAATATTATTTTGATTCATGTTTATCTAACCAATCAATAATTTTAAATTCTCCATCAAAAGTTTCAACAATTGCAGTACAAGACTCAACCCAGTCGCCACAATTTAGATATTCAATTTCGTTGATATATCTTATTTCAGCTTTGTGAATATGTCCACAAATAATACCATCAAAACCTTTATTTTTTGCATGACTTGATAAAACTTGTTCAAAATCATTGATAAATGAAACAGAAGATTTTACACTATCTTTTACATATTTTGAGAGTGACCAATATTTTTTTATACCAAATTTTTTTCTAAAAAAATTTAAAACAGAATTTAAATGAAGAAGTAAATCATATCCATAATCACCCAATACAGCTAACCATTTTTTGGTCATAGTAATTGAATCAAAAAAATCACCATGGGTTATGAAATATTTTTTTCCATTTATACTTTCATATTCAAGTTCATTTGAGATATTTATAGTGTTACCTAAAATTAAAGGGACAAAAGGTCTTAGAAATTCATCATGGTTACCAGTTATAAATGTAACTTTTGTACCTTTTCTTGCTTTTTTGAGAATCTTTTGAATAACATCTGAGTGTTCTTGCGGCCAAATTAACTTCCTTTTTATTGCCCAACCATCTATAATATCACCTACTAAAATAAGGTGTTCACACTCATTATGTTTAAAAAAATTTAGAAGAACTTTTGCCTTAGAAAAACGAGTTCCTAAGTGTATGTCGGAGATAAAAATGCTTTTATATTTCATAAAAGCATTTTAAATCCTTTTAATTACAATTTGATTTCTTAAACTGCTAATAAACCATTTTTTACATTTAAATATGTTTCTTCATTACAAAGAATATTTACAATCTCTAATGCAAAACTCATTGCTGTTGCTGGACCTCTTGAAGTTATTATATTGTCATCAATTACTATTGCATCATTTTTGTGGTAGCCATTTAATCTAATTTTTTGTTCAAAACTTGGATAGCAAGTATAATTTTCATTTAAAACACCCGCTTCATGAAGAGCAAAAGGTGCTGCACAAATTGCTCCAATATGTTTATTTTTTTCTTTAAATTCTTTTAGTAGATTTTGAACATTTTTGTCTTTTGCCAGAGTATAAGCATTTGGAAGACCACCAGGTAAAACTATCATATCAAAATCATCAGAATTTATATTTTCAATTTTACAATCAGCTTCAATTTTTATATTATGTGCTCCAATAGTTTGAATATTTTCAACACCTGCTATTGTAACTTCAATATTTGCTCGTCTACAAATATCAATAATTGATATTGCTTCAATTTCTTCAAAACCATTTGAAATAGGAACTATAATTTTTGCCATTTTTTTGCCTTTTTGATTTATTGTAAATATTATATACAAAGGAAATTTAAAATTCTAAAAAATAAATAATTTTAAAGGCTTTTAATAGCGTATTATTCAAGGATATATAAGCAAATTTTAAATAAAATCTAAGCAATTATAAAAAGGGGTTTTTATGTTTAAAAATATTTCTAAAGTAGGTTTTTTAGCAACTTTACTTCTATTTTTCATCTCAGGATGTTCTTATAAAAAGATAGTTTCAAATACTGCTGTTAGTGATGATGTAATAAAAGAATATAGTAAAGTGCAAACGGCAAAGCAACATCTAGAAGTTGCAGAAGATATGCAAAAAAATGTAACTACACAAAATTCGCTAGAAGCTACAATTGCATCGCTTGCAACTCAAATTATGCAAAATAGAAAACTAGATACAAATAAACCTGTACTTATAACATCATTTGTTAGATTAGATCAATTAAAAGAAACATCTGAGTTTGGACGAGTTATAGGAGAGAGTTTGATAAATGAACTTTCAAACAGAGGTTTTAATATTATTGAATATAGAGGGCAAATGGCTGTTTCTATAAATGAACAAGGTGAATATTTTATTTCTAGAAAACCCCACGAAATCAAAAATAAAGTACCAAGTACTTATGTTGTTGTAGGAACATATTCAAGACAAGTTGGAAGAATTATTTTAAATGCTAGAGTTATTGATAATGTTACAGGTAAAATTATTTCAAGTGCAAGATCAACTTATAATCATGGTTTAACGAATGATTGTATGATGTTTAGAGATTGTGCCCCTGCAAGAACTATAAATATTATAAAAGAGCGATAATTTATGGTATTTAAATTATTAAGAATTTCGAAACTCTTTTTAGTTTCTTTTTTCTTAACACTTTTTTTTACTTCATGTTCTTATAAAAATCCAATAAGTGGTTCTAATAATTTTCATTCTTTAATTTCTGGAATGGTTGATGAATCAGCTAATAAAATCAAAAAAAATGTTTCAAATGGTGAAGTTGTTTTAGTATCAGATTTTGTTAATTTAGATAAATTAAAAAATAAATCACAATTAGGTTTTTTATTGTCTAGTATGTTAAAAGATAAATTATCATCACTTGATATAATTGTAAAAGAGATTGAACTAGGAAAAGAGTTTGAATTTGGTCCATCTGGATTTAATCTTTTAACAAGAGAAAAAGATAAAATTGTAACAAATAAAGTTAAATCAAAATATGCAGTTGTGGGTACATATTCAATTTCTAGTAGAAGTTTAAATGTGTTTATAAAATTGATTGATATTCAAACAGGAAATATCTTATCTTCTTCTTATGGAAGAACAGATATTGATGAAGAAATTTTAGGCTTGGAAGGGACTTTAGATAAAAAAGTTTTACCTCCTCAAAGACCTTATCTTTTTTTATAAAATATCTTGAATTAAGAATTGAGGAGTTATTTCTCCTCTAAATTCATTTTTTGCAATAGAAACTATTAAATTTAAAGTTGATGATATATTTGTATTTGAATCATTAAACTTTAAAGCTTCAAAGATAATTCCATTACTATTTAGAGTTAGTTTTAAGTGATTTTTATCACGTCCAATTAAATCATATTTGACTAATGATGTATTTGAAATCTTAAAAATTGGTCTATGATTTTCTAAACCATAAGGTTCAAATTGTTCAAGTATTGATAAAAATTCCAAATCAACTGCTTCAACATCTAATTCACCTAAGGTAATTGGTTCAATATGTAAATCGTTTTTGAAATTTTCTAATTCTTTATTTATTATAGTTTTAAATTCTTCAAGATTTTCTTCTTTTAATGATAATCCAGCTGCATTTTTATGTCCACCATAACCTATTAGAAGATGAGAAGCTTTAGTAATTAAATCATAAAGATTTATATTTGCATTTGCTCTTGCACTTCCTTTTGCTATTCCATTATGAATAGAAAAAATAAAAGCTGGTTTTTTATAAGAATTAGAAAGTTTTGATGCAACAATTCCTATAACTCCTTCATGCCAATTTTCTCCCCAAACTACAACGGCATTATCCTCTTTATTTGTTTTAGAATCTGCTTTTTTTGATATTTCTTCTTGTAAAGTTTTTCGATAATTATTTAACTCATCTAATAACGCTAAAGTTTCATTTGCATTGTGAGAGTTTTCAGAAAGTAAAAAATCTAAAGCAATACTTGCATCGTCCATTCTTCCTGCACTATTTAATTTAGGTGCAATAAAAAATCCAATATCATCAGAAACTAAAGAGTCTTTTGCCATTATTTCATTTAATTTTTTAAAAGCTTCTCTTGGTGATGATTTTATTTTTTTTAATCCTTGTTTTACAATTGTGTAATTAAGTGTCGTCATAGGCATAATATCAGCAATAATTGCAACACAAAGCAAGTCAAGAAATTCAGCCATATTTACATTTAAATTCATCTCTTTTTTTATAGCTGCACATAAATACCAAGCAACTTGTGCACCACAAATATCCTTAAACTCAAAATTACACTCTTTTTGTTTTGGATTGATTATTGCAAGTGCGAGGGGAATTTTATCACCAACTGTATGGTGGTCAGTAATGATTAAGTCAATATTTTTTTCTTTTAATTTTAAAGAAGCTTCATAAGCTGAGATTCCATTATCAACTGTTATTACTAAACCTTCATCAATTAAATCAACAATTTTTGTTGATAATCCATATCCATGCTCAAATCTATTTGGAATGATGTGATTAACTTTTACGTTAATTATTTTAAAAAAATCAAGCATTATAGATGTTGATACAACACCATCAACATCATAATCTCCTACAATAGTGATAGTTTCTTTATCTAATATTGCTTTTTTGATTCGTTTACTAGCAATTTGAATATCTTTGAAATTTTCAGGTGAAGGTAAATCTGCAAGTTTTGAATAAGGATTATTCAAATGTCTCGCAGAAAGAAGTTCAAAAAGTCTATTTTTTGTTATTTTAGACATTACTTTGTTTTATTTGCTTGTTTTACAAACTCTAAAATAATTGGATTAGGAGTCTCTAAATGAGATGTAAATTCTGGGTGAAATTGTACTCCCACAAACCAAGGATGATCTTTTATTTCAACTGCTTCAATTAGACCATTTGATTGACCTGATATAATCATACCAGCAGCTTCTAATTGTTCTTTATATTTAGGATTTGCTTCATATCTATGTCTGTGTCTTTCATAGTATATTTCATCATTTCCATAAGCTTTTTGTAATTTAGAACCTTTTAGTGGTTCAAATGGATATTCTCCTAATCTCATAGTTCCACCCATTGGTGATTCATGAGTTCTTAATTGTTTATTTCCACTTTGGTCTATAAATTCATCAATTAAATAAATTAATGGATTTGGTGTTTCAGGATTAAACTCAATTGAGTTTGCATCTTCAATTCCTAAAACATTTCTAGCATATTCGATAATTGAAAGTTGCATTCCTAAACAAATTCCTAAATAAGGTATTTTATTTTCTCTTGCATATTTAATAGCTTCTAATTTTCCTTTAACACCTCTATGTCCAAATCCACCAGCAACTAAAATACCATCAGCATTTCCAATGATCTCATAAACACCAGAATCTTCTATTCTTTCACTATCACACCAGTGAATATTTACTTTTGTATTTAAGTGAGCACCTGCGTGAATTAAAGCTTCAATAAGTGATTTGTATGATTCTTTTAATCCTAAATATTTTCCTACAAATGCAATTGTAACTTCATCTTGAGGAACTAAAATATTTTTTACTAAAGTGTCCCATCTTTCCATATTTGGTTTGATTTTAATATTAAAATGTTCTGATAAAGGATTTAAAATTCCTTCTTTTATAAAATGAAGAGGAACTTGATAAATAGACTGCGCATCACCAGCTTCAATAACTGCATTTCTATCAATATCACAAGATAGAGCTAATTTATCTTTTAGATTTTTTGGTAACTCTTTTTCAGTTCTACAAACTAGCATATGAGGAGTAATTCCTATTCTTCTTAATTCTTGAACAGAGTGTTGAGTTGGTTTTGTTTTTAATTCACCAGCTGCTTTTATATAAGGAATTAAACTTACATGAATATTCATAGTATTTGTTTTTGGTTGCTCATGTCTAATTGCTCGAATTGACTCCATAAATGGAAGTCCTTCGATATCACCAACTGTCCCACCAAGTTCTATTATTAAAAAATCATGGTCATCAGCAGCAGCATAAATTCTACTTTTTATTTCATCAACAACGTGAGGAATTACTTGGATAGTTTTACCTAAATATCCACCTTCTCTTTCTCTTTTTATTACACTTTGATAAACTTGACCTGTCGTAAAACTATTTTTTTTAGTTAAAGTTTTATCAATAAATCTTTCATAGTTTCCTAAATCTAAATCTGTTTCAGCACCATCAGCAGTAACAAAAACTTCCCCATGTTCAAGTGGACTCATTGTTCCTGGGTCTACATTTAAGTACGGGTCAATTTTAAGCATACTTACTTTAAATCCTGATTGTTTTAATATTGTTGCAATAGAAGCAGAAGTTATACCTTTTCCTAGAGAACTAAGAACCCCACCCGTTACAAAAATGAATTTTGTCATAAAAAATACTCCATAAAATTGTTGATAAATATATAATCGCGATTGTATCTAAGTTTTGTTGATAAGTAAGTTAATTAATGTATTCAATTTTAGAGATAAGAAAGTTCTTATCTCCATATAATTTCTATTTAAGTTTATCTAATCTTGGATAGATAAATACAGCTTTTCTAAATACTTTTACTTTTTCTGGATCTTCTTTTGCAAAAGCTTTTAATGTTAAAGTAATAGGTGTATCCTTAGTATTATCACTAACTAAAACTTTATCAGTTTCTAAAATCACAACTTTTTTTGCAAGTTTTCCAGGACTTAAAGTAAATGGTTCAAATCTTGTAATTTTAATGTCTGGATGATCTACTACTTCAATATCATATGTTAACGGAACTGCTTCTGTATTTTGGAAAAGTAATACAAAATTATTTGCAACTACATTATTTTCTTTTACTTTATAAAGTTGAGTTGTTTTATTGATATTTAAAAGCATATGCTCTTTCTCTCCACCCATTACAAATAAAAGACCAATAACAACTAATAAAGCTACAAAATACATAATAGTTGATTTTCTAACCATCTTTGTAGGAATATCATTTTTAATTGCATTAGTACTTGACCATTGAACAAGTGAAGGTTTTCCTAATTTTCCCATAACAGTTGTACAGGCATCAACACACTCTAAACAGTTGATACACTCAAGTTGTAAACCTTTTCTAATATCTATATGTGTAGGACAAACTGTTACACATGATTCACATGTTGTACATTCGTTTGTTTGTTCTGGTAAATCTTTTGCTTTAAAAATGATTTTTTCTTTATTCTCATTATAGATTTGTCCACCTCTATTTGTAGAGTAAATTGCTTGATATGTATCATTATCATATAAAACAGATTGAACTCTTGAATAAGGACATATGTAAACACAAAAATCTTCTTTTAAAAATACTACATCATAGATTAAAAAAGCTGCTATTGCTAAAACAAATCCAATTAAAAATAAATGTTCAGTTGGATTTTGTAAATAAGCAAAGAAATCTTCAGGAGGAACAAAATACCACATAAAATCAGCCGCTGCAATAAGTGCTAAAGAAGCCCAAATGATGATACCTATAACTTTTTTTGTTTTGTTCTCTGCTTTTGATAAGTCTGGTTCTTTTTGTTTGTTTTTAATTCTTCTTAAACCTAAAAGTTTAGATTCAATTAAATCTCTGTATATTACCCTGAAAATAGTTTGAGGACATGCCCACCCACACCAAGCTCTTCCACCTAGTGAAGTTACAGCAAAAATTCCTAAAAATAAAAGCATTAATAAAAAAGGCATTAGATATAACTCTTGCATATCAAATGCTGTTCCTAATAAATGTAACTGTTTTTTATCAAAAGATAGTAAAAAAATATGATTACCATCAATTCTAATAAATGGCATTCCTAATGCAACAATTGTTGCAATTATGTATCCATAATATCTTTTAATCCTAAATGGAGTTTTATTTAAAAACTCATTATTCTCTTTCATTTTAAAACCTTTATGATTTTTTTAAAATTTTATATAAACTAACCTTATGATTTGCATAAATAATTATAAGAATTAGTTATATTAAAATATTTAAGGTTATTATAATTGAGTTAATTTATTAAATAAAGCAATTTTTTCTTTCACCTCTAAAATCATATCATCAAGTTTCTTTATTTCAAAATTTGTGATAGTTGGATAATCCTTTATAGTTGATTCAAAATTATTTATAAGTTCATCAATATTTGAATATTTGATTACTGGAATATTTAATTTAGAAATTAATTTATCATTATAACTTTTATCTTCTCTTTTAAATAAAACAGGAAAATTACCACATGATAGCGATTCATAAGCAGTTTGTGTTGAACTTGTAAGAAGATATTTTGAATTTTGTATAGTTTGAACATACTCTTCTTCATCAATAACATTTGAAAAGTGATTTTGAAATATTTTTTCATTTCCCAAAAAGAAATAATGTCCCATTAGAAGATTTAAATCAAATTTTTTTGAATCTTTTAATAAATCTAACAGTAAATTATTATAATCATCATCTCCAAAAAAAAGAGTTTTTTCAAAAATGCTATTTTCACTTTTTTTATAAAGAGTAGTATCAACTATGATATCATCATTTTTAATTTCATATAACAAAGAACAAAACTCTTCCATCTCTTTTCTCATCTCTTCGTTTGTTTCATTTGAATCATAAATCAAAATATCTTTTCTTTGCATAATATTAGGAAGATTTCTTATTACATCAATATTTACATATTTTTTTATTTCTAAATTATCTTTTGCAAAAGCTCCTGCTCTAAAATCACTTGTACATAATATGGGATTAAACTCTTTTAATAAATTTGCAATGGCTGCACATCTTTTTGTCGCTTCTAATCCAATTGTATGACCACTTTTTGCATATAAATAAATTTGCATATTATAAACCTTTAAAAAAAATTAATTATTAAAATTAGTTTTATTTTATAAAAATAAAATAAATAAGCGCCTTAAAAGTAAAAATTGTATCCAAATGAAAATTACTAGAAGATTTTCTTTTAATAAGATATTTTATAATAAATATTAAAGCATAATTTATTAAAATGTATAAAATTATGATAAGGAAAATTTATGAAATCATCATTTAAAAGAGTTATGTTTTTATCTTTTTTAATAGTTACATTTTTTAATTTTAATGTAAATGCTCAAGAAGGAAAAGTTATAGGTGGTTCAATGCATGAAATACCTAGTTGGTTTAAAGAGAGCTTTTTAGATATCAAAGAAGATATTGAAGAGGCTAAAGCAAAAAATAAACATTATATGATTTTTATGGATTTAGAAGGATGTCCATATTGTGCAAAGATGTTAAAAGAAAGTTTTATTAATGAAAATAAAACAAGTGATTTTATTAAAAAATATTTTGATGTAATTGAGTTAAATGTAAAAGGGAGTAGGGAAGTTACTTGGGATGAAAATACAACTTTAACAGAAAAAGAATTAGCAGAAAAGCTTGAAATCCAATATAGTCCAACAATTTTATTTTTTGATGATAAAAAAGAGATAATTGTAAGAGTTAATGGTTATAGAAATCCATCAGATTTTAAATATATCTTGGAGTATGTTCAAGGTGAACATTATAAAAAAATGAGTTTAACTGAATATGTAAATAAAATAGAAAAACAAAATCTTTATACGTTTAAAGATAATAAAATGTTTAAAAATATCAAAGATTTATCAAAAATAAAAACACCATTAGCTGTTGTTTTTGAAGATGGTAGTTGTACTCAATGTGATTATTTTCATGATAAAGTATTAAAAAATAAAGATGTTATGGATGAGTTTAAGAAATTTACAATAGTGAGATTTGATACAAATAGTAATGATGAAATTATTGATGTCGATGGAAATAAAACAACGGCAAAACAATGGGCTCAAACGATTAATTTAGATTATAGACCTGGAATTTTACTTTATGATAATAAAAAATTAATTTCAACAATTGATGCACTTTTATATCCTTTCCATTTCAAAGAATTACTAAGATATGTAAGTGGAAAATATTATGAAAAATATCCAAAAAGTTATTTGGATTATTTAAAAGTAAGACAAGAGGAACTTTTGAAAAAAGGAATTAATATAAATCTTGGAGAATAGAAGAAAATAACACTTCATAAGAAGTGTTATTTATGATTTTTTATTGAATAAATTTAAGTTTAAGTGTATTATATCAAGTGCTGCTGGCGTAATTCCCGATATTAAACTTGCATTGAAAAGAGTTGGTGGTTTGTGTTTTTGAAGCTTTTCAATTACTTCATTTGATAAACCTGGTAATCCTTTATAATTAAACTCATCAGGAATCGTAGTTTTTAACATTTTTTTCATTTTTTCAATTTGTTTTTGTTGTTTTTGGATATATCTATAATATTTTGCTTCAATTATAATTTGTTCTTTTAAATATTCATCAATTTGAGTTAAACTAGGAACTAATTTATCAAATTTTGTTGAGTCTATAGTATTTCTTCCTATTAAATCTACAAGTAGAACTTTATCATTAATTTTCTCTTCACCTATTGATTCTAAAAGTTCTAAAGTCTCTTTTTTTGATGTTAACCATTCATTTGCCATAAATTCTATTGAATCATCTAAAGTTTTTCTTTTATTTTCAACTTTTGCCATAGTTTCATCATCTATCAAACCAAATTCATATCCATATTGACTTAATCTTAAATCAGCATTCTCTTCTCTTAAAAGAAGTCTATATTCAGCTCTGCTCGTGAACATTCTATATGGTTCATTAGTACCTTTAGTTACTAAATCATCTATTAAAACACCAATATATGCTTCATCTCGTCTTAAAATAAAAGGTTCTTTTTCATCTATTGCTAAACAAGCATTTATTCCTGCTATTAGACCTTGTGCTGCAGCCTCTTCATAACCAGTTGTTGCATTTATTTGTCCAGCAAGATATAAATTTTTTATTTTTTTAGTTTCAAGTGAATGTTTTAATTCTGTTGGATCAATATAATCATATTCAATAGCATACCCATATCTTATAATTCTTGCATTTTCCAAACCTCTAACAGAGTGAATCATCTCTTTTTGTACATCAATAGGAAGTGAGCTTGACATACCATTAATATAGTATTCTGTACACATAGCTGTTTGTGGTTCTAAAAATAATTGGTGTCTATCTCGTTCAGCAAATCTATTTACTTTATCTTCAATACTTGGACAATATCTAGGTCCCAATCCTTCAATTTGTCCTGTAAAAAGTGGAGCTCTATAAAAGTTTGATGAAATAATTTCATGAGTTTTTTCATTTGTATAAGTTATATAACAAGGATATTGAGTTGGAGCAAATTTAGATTTATCTGTTCTAAATGAAAATGGTGCTGGATTTACATCTCCACCATGCATATCCATAACTGAAAAATCTATTGAATTTGCATCAATTCTTGATGGAGTACCAGTTTTTAATCTACCAACTCTTAGTCCTAACTCTTTTAACTGAGTTGATAAAGTAGTTGATGGAAGTTCCCACGCACGTCCTGCTTCGTATTTGTTTTCACCAATGTGAACAAGTCCACGCATAAATGTACCTGTTGTTAAAATAACTTTTTTTGCTGTAAACTCTTCAGTTAATTTTGTTTTTACACCATATATTTCATTTTCATTTTTTACTAATAATGCAGTTACTTCATCTTGATAAACTTCTAGATTTGGAGTATTATGACAAACTTTTCTCATGTAAGTTCTGTATTTATCCATATCAATTTGAGCTCGACTCCCTTGAACAGCTGCACCTTTAGAAGCATTTAGTATTCTAAATTGAATACCAGCATAATCAGTACAAAGACCCATCTCTCCACCAATTGCATCGAGTTCTCTAACTAAGTGTCCTTTTGCAAGACCACCAACTGCTGGGTTACAACTAGCAGCTCCAATTTGTTCAACTAACATTGTAATAAGAAGAGTTTTTTTACCCATTCTTGCGCTTGCTAGTGAGGCTTCAATTCCTGCATGACCACCTCCAACAACAATTACATCATAATCCATTTTATTCCTTTTGATTAAGAGAAAATTATATTTTGAATTTTTTATAAATCAACTGTATCTTTTTAAGTTTTATAGTAAAGTAAGTTAAAATTAGCTTCTCAACATTTTTTCGATATTATACCTAAATTTTAACAAAAGGTTTTTTAAGTGTTTACAGGACTTATACGAGAATTGGCAAAAGTTGTTAGTTTTAAAAACAATTTTTTAACTTTACATGCAAAATATCATCCAAAAACTGGAGATTCTATTGCTATTAATGGAGCATGTTTAACAGTTGTAAAAGTTACAAGTGATACATTTACAGTTGAACTTTCACCAGAATCGCAAAAAATTCTTGCAATGGAAAACTATAAAGATGAGGTTCATATGGAACCTGCAATGATGATGGGTGATAGATTTGAAGGTCATATAGTTCAAGGTCATGTAGATTGTTTAGGAACAGTTAAATCAATAAAACAAAATGGAAATTCAACAGATTTTTTTATTGCTTTACCATCTGAATATTTAAAATATATTATTCCAAAAGGAAGTGTTACAATAGATGGAGTTTCACTTACTGTAAATGAAGTTTTAAAAGACAGTTTTAGACTTACAATTATCCCTCATACAATTGAAAATACAATATTTAAAAGATATAAAATAGGTACAAAAGTAAATCTTGAAACAGATATGTTTGCAAGATATATTTATAATATGTTTAATATTAATAGTGATAAAAAAGCTGGATTATCATGGAATGATGTAGATAGAATAATGGCTAATTATTAGGCGATTTTTCTATCTCATTGGTTTTTTTTGAGTTTTCTTCTTTATTTTCTAGATTATTGATATTTTTATAAGTATAGAAGTATTTCTTTTTTAAAACATTTACATAAGGTTTTACTGTTGCTATTTTCATATCAGGTAAATTTGTAATTTCTATGATTCTTCCTACTTTTAATCCTTCATAAAAGATATTATCCATTCCTGAAGTTATTACTTCATCTCCTTTATTAATTTCAGACCAAATAGGAATAAATTTTATAAGTAATTCATCTGGAGTTTCACCTGCTGTGATAATACCTGGATTTTTACCTTCACCAATAAATACAGCATAAGAGCAATCTTTATTACCATTTAATAAACCAACAGCTCTTCCATTTTTATTTACTACAATTCCAGCAGCATTGTTTTCAGTGATTAAACCTAAGATTTTGTCATCTTGAGGAACTTTATCTAGCCAAACTTTAGTAAAGTCATTAAAATTTATATAAGATAAAACTTTTACAAGTTCAATTTCTGGTTTAATTTCTGTTACTTCAACATGAACTAAAAATTCTTTTATTGCATCTAATTGTTTTTGAGTTGTATTATAAAGAATTTTATACTCTTTTAACTCATTATTTTCAGCTCTTAAATCTTCTATTGTTTTTGCTTGATTAAAATGTTTTTCAATATTAGTTGATATATTTATAACTTTATTTATGTAAGATATTTTTAAATCATTAAAAAAAGTAAATTTTTTAACAAGTAGCTCATCTATCTCAAAAATATAAGATAAACTTGCTACAACAAATAAAAAAATAAATACAAATTTACGCATTAGTTATTTGTAATAAGTTTTAATAATTCCGGTTCATCAAGAACTTGACTTGTTCCATAAGCTACTGATAATAAAGGTTCATTTGCAACTTTTACAGGTAGTTTAATAATTTCAGCTAAATAAGTATCTAAACCTCGAATTAATGCTCCCCCACCAGTGATAATAACACCATTATCCACAATATCACTCGCTAAATCAGGTGGCATATTTTCAAGAACACTTTTAATAGCAGATACAATTTCTTTTAGTGGTTCTTTTATTGCAATTCTTACACCTTCACTTCCAAGTTCAATAGTTGAAAGAAGACCAGAATTATCTCTTCCTTTTACTTTCATTTTTAGCTCAGTATCAAGTTTTATAGCTGTACCAATTTCTATTTTAATATTTTCAGCAGTTCTTTCACCAATAAATAAATTATAGTTTTGTCTTACATGTTCCATAATTGATTTATCAAATTTATCACCTGCAACTTTAATTGATTTACATAAAACTAAACCACCTAAAGATGTTACTCCAATTTCTGTAGTTCCTCCACCTATATCAACCACGACATAACCAGATGGATCTGATACAGGAATTCCAGCACCAATTGCAGCTGCCATTGGTTCTTCTACTAAAAATACTTCTCTTGCTCCTGCACTCATAGCTGATTCTTCAACAGCTTTTTTTTCAACTTGAGTAATACCATATGGGATACAAATAATAATTCTAGGACGAATAAAAGATTTTCTAGAATGAGCCTTTTCAATAAAGTATCTAATCATCCTTTCAGTCATTTCAAAATCTGCAATAACACCATCTTGCATTGGTCGAACAGCTTGAATATTTAAAGGAGTTTTTCCAATCATTTGTTTAGCTTCTTGTCCAACAGCTAAAATTCTATCTTTACCTTGTCTATCACTTTGAACTGCAACAACTGATGGTTCATTGATTATAATTCCTTTACCTCGAACAGAAACGATTGTATTTGCAGTTCCCAAATCAATCGCCATATCATTTGAAAAGAGACCTATTAATTTATCTAAAAACACTTTTATATCCTTTTTATGCTACTTTTGGTTCTTCAGTTTTTTGAACAACTTCTTTTGTTATGGTTACTGTTTTATTTTTATATTTTGGAAGATCAAACATAATATCAAGCATAATATCTTCTAAAATTGATCTTAATCCTCTTGCTCCTGTTTTTCTAGCAATTGCAAGTTTAGCTAACTCTTTTAATGCATCTTTTTCAAACTCTAATTTAACTTCATCCATTTCAAAGAGTTTTATATATTGTTTGATAAGAGCATTTTTAGGTTCTGTTAAAATATGAACCATATCATCTTCAGTTATTTCATTTAAAGTTGCAATCATATGTAATCTTCCAATTAATTCTGGAATTAATCCATATTTTACTAAATCATCTGTTTCGACTTTTGAAATAATTTTATCTTGGTCATTTTTTGTTTTTTTATCTTGATTAAATCCAAGAATATTTGCACCTTCTTTTTTCTTGATAATATCTTCAAGTCCATCAAAGGCACCACCACAAATAAATAAAATATTTGTCGTATCAACTTGAAGTGCATCTTGACCAGGATGTTTTCTTCCACCTTTTGGTGGAACATTTACAACACTTCCTTCAACAATTTTTAATAAAGCTTGTTGAACTCCTTCTCCTGAAACATCTCTTGTAATACTTCTATTTTCACTCATACGTGCAACTTTATCAACTTCATCAATAAAAATAATTCCACGTTCAGCTTTTTTGATATCACCATCTGCTGCTTGAACAAGTCTAGTAACAACATTTTCAACATCATCACCTACATATCCAGCTTCAGTTAAACTTGTTGCATCAGCAATTGCTAAAGGAACATCTAAATATTTAGAAATAGTTTGAGCTAAAAGAGTTTTTCCAGAACCTGTTGGTCCAATTAATAAAACATTTGATTTATTTAATTCTGTATCATCATCTATTTCATGATGTCTAAATATTCTTTTATAGTGGTTATAAACTGCAACTGATAAAACTTTTTTTGCTCTTTCTTGACCAATTACATATTCATCAAGTATTTTTTTTAATTCAGCTGGAGTTTTTATTTTTATTTCTTTTAGTTCACTTGCTTCAATTTTATTATTTTCTTCAATTGGAAGATTACCATTCATTATCTCATGTGCAGCATTTACACAAGCTCTACAAATACAAGCATTGTCACCAGCAATTACTGGATTATCTTTTGTATCTGTTGCACCACAAAAATCACATATTATTTTACTCATATTTTACTCGTTTATTTTCTATTGAAAGGAATACCTCTTTTTGTATTTAATACAAAACTAGCTAATTCTTTTACATATTTATTTTCATTTGTTTCAAATAACTCATGTGCTACATCTTGCAAAGGTTTTCCTGATTCGAAAAGTTCTTTATACGCAAATTTTATAGCATCAATATCTTCTCTATTTTCAAATCTTCTTCTTAAACCAGTTAAGTTTAATCCTCTAAGAACTGCTTTATTGCCTTCTGCTAAACAAAATGGAGGGATGTCTTGTGCAACAGCTGATGCTCCACCAACCATAACTTGTGTTCCAATTTTACAAAATTGATGCACTGGAGTTAATCCACCAATTACAACAAAATCTGCACATTCAACATGACCAGCAAGTGTAGCACCATTTGCAAAAATACAATTATCCCCAATAATACAATCATGTGCAACGTGAGTATATCCCATAAATAAGTTGTTACTTCCTATTTTAGTAATTGAACCACCACCAATTGTCCCTGGATTAAATAAAGTGTATTCTCTAATTTTATTGTTATCTCCAATAATTAATTCAACATCTTCACCATTAAATTTTAAATCTTGAGGAATTGTTCCAATTGTTGCATGTGAGAAAATATGATTGTTTTTACCAATTGTAGTTTTTCCTTCAATAACTGTATGTGAATCAATAATTGTTCCATCACCAATTTTTACATCTTTACCAATAATTGTGTATGCTCCAATTGTGATATTGTCTCCTAAAGTAGCTCCATCTTCAATTATTGCTGTTTTGTGAATGTTATTCATTTATTTGCCTATTTGTTATTTATCAACTATCATAGCTTTAAGTTCAGCTTCTGCTGTTAATTTTCCATCAACATAAGCTTTTCCAATAAGAGTCATTAATGAACTTTTCATTCTTACAACTTCTAATTCATAATCTAATCTATCTCCTGGTCTTACAGGATTTCTAAATTTTGCTTTATCAATACTCATAAAATAGATTACTTTATTTTTCATCTCTTCATCTGACATATCAGAACTTTTTAGTGCTAAAACACCACCGCATTGAGCCATTCCTTCTAAAATAAGTACACCTGGATAAATTGGATGACCTGGGAAATGTCCTTGAAACGCAGGTTCTGAAATAGAGATGTTTTTAAAACCTTTAATAGATTTTTTTAATTCCATATCTGTAATTCTGTCCACAAGTAATAATGGGTATCTATGAGGAAGAATTTCTTGAATTTGCATAATGTCTAACATATAATATCCTGATTTTTTTATTAAGTGGCAATTATTATATCTAAAAAAAAATTAGTTTTGAATTATCCGAGCTACATTTTGTGAACTTCCATTTTTTAGATACTCTCTTAAAATTTTTGAATTTTCAAAAAATAATTTTTTATCAAGATTTTCATAATCATTTAAAAGATTTTCTACGTTTACATCTTCTTGTAAAAATTCACTATGAAGAGGTTTTTTACCCATTTTTTCAAAGAAAATATTTGCAAGTCCAACAAAATTTAGTTTTACAAACATTTTTCCAATAAAAAAATCGAATTTTTTTGCAATATATGAAAGTGTAAATGGTGTTCCTATAAGTGCTGCTTCAAGAGTTGCAGTTCCAGAACAAATAAATGCATATTCACACTCTTTTAAAGTTTGATGAGTATTTCTTGAAATTGTAAAATTTGAAATATCTCCATAAATTTTTTTTATATATGCATCATCAAATTTTGCTGGAATTATCAAAATATACTCTTTATTTGGGATTTTTTTTATTAATTCTTTAAAAATCGGCATTAGATTTGTAATTTCTGTTTTTCTACTTCCTGGCATAAAAGCAATTTTATTTGTTTCTTGAAATTGTGTTTTAAACTCTTTTATTTCATCTAAAAGAGGATGTCCTACGTAAGTGATTTTATTTTTATCATTATAAATTTCACTCTCAAAAGGAATAATTGAACAAAGTTTTGAGCAATAAGCTTCAAGTTTTTTAACTCTTCCTTTTTTCCAAGCCCAAGCTTGTGGTAAAATATAATAAATAATCTCTTTATTTGGATATGTTTCTCTTAATTTTTTAGCAAGAGGAAGATTAAATCCTGAACTATCCATTAGTAAAACTTTGTCACAAGATGACGCAAGCTCTACTAATTCATCTCGAAGTCGGAAAAAAAATCTTAATTTCTTTAAAGCATCAACAAATCCCATGATAGCTAATGAAGTTAAATCATAAAGTGGATTTCCCAACTCTTTATCAAAAACTCCAACAAGTTCAACATCAGAATTTAAATATTTTTTTAATTCCTTTAAATGAACATTTGATGAAGCTTCCATGGCACAAACTAATAGTTTCATATTATCTCTTCTTTTATATCTTCATAAGTTGTAGCATTTATTTCTATTTCATATTTATCATCAATTATTTCATCAAGAACAATTAAAGCACTTAAATCATAAGGATTTTTTATAATTAGATTTCTGATTTCTAATTCTTTATAAAAATCAAGTGGGTTATACATTAACTCTTTTACATCTTTATATGAAGTTCCTGCAAATAGATTAAACGTTTGTATATCTATAATTTTTACTTCATCACGATTAAGATAATTTATGCTATCTTTAGTGTATTCTATTCTTCCATTTGTATTATTTCTATTTATAGTTGAATAACACATAATATATGAAGGAACGATTTTTTTTGCAATACTAACTTTCCCACCTAATAGTCTATAGTTCAAAAATCTTTGTTTTATAAGTTTGTACTTTTCTCTTGCATCTTCTAAATCATTTCTTTTTTGATAAAGTTCTAATCTTTCTTCAATTGATTCAGGCATTATTTGATTTGAAATAGGATTAAACATCTCATCCATAATCTTTTTTTGAATCTCTCTTTGAGCACTTAATCCAAATAAACATCCACAATAATTTTGTCTATATAAAGAGTTTTCTTTTACTCTATCCCCTTGACCTTGTCCACCATTTCCACTTCTATAATCTCTAAATATAAAATTTACACCCGTTTCTTGTGTTAATTTTTCTCCAATTTTTTCTAATTTTTCTTGAGATTTTTTTGGTGAAATTAAAAGTGAAGTTGTAAATTTATCATGACCTAATTCTATTGCTTTTTGAACTGACACATCAAGTCTATCATCATAACAAACAGTACATCTATCACCTTTTTCAGGAAGATGTTCCATCCCTTTTACTTTTTTTAACCATTCTTCAAGGTTATAAGGACCTTCAAGTAATGGAATTCCTAATTTCTTACACGAGTATTCTACATCTAAATATCTAAGTCTATATTCATTATATGGATGAATATTAGGGTCATAAAAGTAACCAACTAATTTTTCATCTGGAAATTCTTCTTGTATTTTTTCTAAAAAATAGTGACTATCAACTGCACAACAAATATGAACTAACAAAAAATTCCTTTAATTATATAATTTGATATAATTATAGTAAAAGTTTTCAAAACAAAGGATTAGCTATTAAAAATTTATTTTTTGTGATTTTTTCACTAATATTATTTACGGGTTGTTTTAGTTCAAATCAACCACAATTAACTTCAAGTGCAACTATTTTATTAAAAACGCCTCAAATGAAATTTTATGATAAAGGTTTTATTTTTAAATATAAAGAGTATACACAAGTTCAAATATTTAATGCAGGAACAGCAATCTTAGATATGAAAATTTATGATGATAAAATTTGTAGAAGTACTTTTAAGTGTCAAGATTTAAAAACTTTTAATAAAGAAAATTTATCTTCGACATATGCTGATAATTTTTTAAAAGAGTTATTTGAAAGAAATGAAAAGGAAGTTTTTTTCAAGGATAAAGAGAATGGAGTTTTCATAAAAATAATAAGAGATTAGAAAAACTAATCTCTTATTTAAAATTTAATAATTCCTATTTCATTTAACATTAAAATAAAAATAGAAATAGGTGCTACAAATCTCATAATAAATAACCAAATTTTATAATAAGTCTCTCCCATAAAAGGAACAAGTGCATTTTTAGAAAGTTTTTTATCCATTATATATCCAATAAATATTGCTAATAGTATTCCTCCAATTGGCATTAAAATAGCAGAACTTATAAAATCAAACCAATCAAATAAATTTTTTGAACCTAAAGTCAAATTTGTTGAAAAAGAGTCAGTATTTGATAATAAAGCAAGAAGACCTAAGGCATAAGCTATAAAAGCAACACTATATGTAGCATTTTTTCTTGGCATATTTTTTCTTTCTACCAAATACATAACTGTTGGTTCAAGAATTGAAATTGCAGAAGTAATTGCAGCAAATGCTAAGGCAATAAAAAACAAAATAGCTAAATAAATACCAATTGTTCCCATTTGATAAAAGATTGCTGGAAGAGTTATAAATACTAAACCTGCACCTTTACTAGGTTCTTGAGAAGCTGTAAAAATTATAGAAAATATTATAATCCCTGCTACAATAGCAATAAGTGTATCCATAATAACAACAGTTATTGAAGCTTTTACTATATTTACATTTTTATCTAATGAAGCCGAATAAGTTATAATTGTTGCCATCCCAATAGATAGAGTAAAAAAAGCATGTCCTACTGCAACTATAATTGAACTTGAATTAAATTTTTCAAAATTTGGATAAAACATGAATTCTATTGCTTTAGAAAAACCATCAAGTTGAACAGTGTAAATAAGTAGAATTGCTAGAATAATTATTAAAGATGGCATTAATATATTATTTAATTTTTCAATACCTTTTTTTACTCCTTTTGAAATTGTATAAGCAATAACAATAAAGGCTAAAGTATAATAAAAGATTTGGGTAAAAATATCATTCTTTAGAAAAGTCATAAAAAGCGTTTCAGATTCTTTAAAATTTGAAGGTAAAGAGTTAATTGATAAAACAATATAATTAAAAATCCAACCAATTACAACAGGATAAAAAGTTAATATAAAAATACCAGTTAAAAAAGTAAATCCTGTATATTTCCAATACTTTTTATTTGTAGGGGCAAGATTCTCAATTGTACTAACAGCATCTTTATTTTGAAGACTACCTATTAAAACTTCCCCAATAAATATTGACATTCCTATGAAAAAAACAGTTGCTAAATAAACAAGAACAAAAATTCCTCCTCCATTTTCACCTGTAATATAAGGAAATTTCCAAATATTCCCAAGTCCAACCGCACTTCCCGCAGCTGCAAGAATAAATCCAATTCTTGTAAATCTATTTTTATGCATAATTACCTTTCTTTAAAAACTATATAATATAGATTTTATCACTAATTTTTTTAATCTTTGGAATGAAATGTATAATTTTTGTATAATTTATTGAATTTTAGAATGCTTAAGAGAAGTTAGAAGTTTAAAAAAGTGCAAGTATTATCAACTTTATATTGATAATGAACTTTGCCTTTTAAATAAAAAGTTTTACAGTTTTTTTAGTTTTGCATAACCTTTTTTAATTAATTTAATTAAAGGTTTTCTATATGAACTAAATACATATTTTTTGATTTCGTAAGCAAGTCTACCTTTTACAGTTAATAATCCATAAATATCACCTGCTGCATATTGTCCACCAAGAGCAATTAAAATACCATCAAGTTTTGGATCACATTTTTGTAAAGATTTACCATTTATCATATTTAAAACATTTTTACCTGCATTTGCACCACTGATTCTAGCAATTGTAACGTTTGGTGGCATAATTTCACCTTGTTGGTTTTTAACTTCTGCAATGTCTCCAACGGCAAAAATATTTTCATATTTATCTGATTGCATAAATTCATTTACAATAATTTGACCTCTACCATTTTTAGCTACATCTTCAAGCTCTGATGTAATAGTTGAAGCTTCAACTCCTCCTGTGAATACAACAAATGAGTGATTAATTTTTGTTCCATTTGATAAGATGCAGTATCCATCTTCAACTTTTTGAAGTTTTGTATTTGTAATGATATTTATTCCTAATGCTCTTAATCTTTGTTGAGAAATATTTATAAGATCAGGTTTTAAACCAGGAAGAATTGATGCTGAACTACTAATTAAAGAGATTTTTAAATTGTCACAAGAGAAATTTCCCCTTTGGAAAAATTTATTTGAATAGTAAGCCATTTCAGCTGCAATTTCAACTCCTGAAAGTCCAGCTCCAACTACAACAATATGTGTATCTGCACATTGTTTTGCTTCATCTCTAATTTTTTCAAAAAGTTGTCTTTCAAAACTTTGTTTAAATGTAATTGCTCTATGAAGTTTTTTTATGTCATCTGCATTGTTAAGACCTGGAATACTTGAAGGAAAGAATGTTCTAGTTCCTGCTGCCATGATTAAATAATCAAATTCTACTATTTCTTGTTCTTCTGTATATATTTTTCTTGTATGTTGGTCAATTTTTCTAACTTTTAAATTTTTAAATTCTAAGTGATTATGATTAAAACCTCTACATAAAGTAGTTAAATCAATTGTAACATCTGCAAAAGTAGATTTATTCGCAATTAAATCATAAACTTCGGGTTGCAAATTATGATAAGTGTGTTTATCAATTAATGTAATTTTAATATTTTTATTTTTAACCAACTCTCTTAATGCATATATTCCTGCATATCCACCACCGATAATAACGACTTTCTTCATAAAAACTCACCTTTTAACAATTTTAATTTAGCGCAAAATAGTAACTTTTGCATATTTTATTCCATTATAATAGTATTTTAAACATATTTAGTACGAAATTCTACAAAATATTTATAGCCTTGATATAGCATACAGTAAATTATTGATAATTCTATACTTAGGCTTTTTAGGATAATATAAAAACGCAGTAAAGTTGGATAAATTTATTCATAGATGTTTATAAATGTTACTTTTAAATAAAATCATAAAAACTTATGGATAAATATTCGTAAAAAAATATTACAAAATTATTAAAAAGAAATAGGAAAAATTATGAAATATGTAGGAGCTCATGTAAGTGCAAGTGGTGGAGTTTATAATGCACCAATTAATGCAGTTGAAATTGGGGCAAAAGCTTTTGCTCTTTTTACAAAAAATCAAAGACAATGGACAGCAAAAGAGTTAGATACTAAAACCATAGACAAATGGTTTAAAGAGCTAGAAAAATCAAAAATCCAACCAAAACATATCTTACCTCATGATAGTTATCTAATAAATTTAGGTCATCCAGAAACTGATGCAAGAGCAAAATCTCTTGATAGTTTTATTCTAGAATTAGAAAGATGTGAAATTTTAGGTTTAGATAGATTAAATTTTCATCCAGGTTCACACTTACGAAAAATATCTGAAGAAGAGTGTTTAAATAATATTGCAGAATCTATGAATAGAGCAATTGACGCTACAAAAGATGTAAAACTTGTGATTGAAAATACAGCAGGGCAAGGAAGTAATCTTGGATATAAGTTTGAACATTTAGCTTACATAATAGATAAAATTGAAGATAAAAGTAGAGTTGGTGTTTGTATTGATACCTGTCATATGTTTACTGCTGGTTATGATATAAGAACAAGAGAAACTTATGATAAAACTTGGGCTCTTTTTGACGAAATTGTAGGTAGAAACTATTTAATGGGAATGCATATAAATGATTCAAAACCTGAACTTGGAAGTAGAGTAGATAGACATGATAGTTTAGGTTGTGGACAAATTGGATGGGATGCTTTTAAATTTATTATGAATGATGATAGAATGGATGATATACCGTTAGTTCTTGAAACAATAAATGAAGAGATTTGGGCACAAGAGATTAAAGCTTTATATGATTTAGTGGAAAATTAATTTAGGGAATAGGAAATGTATAGGCTTTTTAAAATTTAAGGTAAATTAATGAAAAAGCCATTTAATCCAAATGATTATTTAGATAGTGTAATTACAGTAAAAGAATTAAGTCAAAAATTCCCGAAGTTATTAACTCAAGATTATAAAAAGATTAGTCTTTTGAATGAGTTGCTAGCTTTAAATTACGAAATAATATCAAAAGATTATGTCGATTTCTTTTCAAGTAACATTGAAGATTACTTCCATTTTGAAGTTGATGCTGTAATATAAAAGTAAAAAATACTTTTATATTACAGTTTTTGAATAAGCAATAGCTTCATCTATATCAATAAAATTTTTTAAATTATTCTCATCAAATTTAAAATTTGCTTTTGTTAATTTTTTTAATATTCTTGTATTTAAACCTGAAAAAATTAGTTTTTTATCATGATTTTTAAAATTATCAATTATTGATTTTAATGCAACCATAGCTGTGATATCTATCATTGTTACATTTTTCATATTTAAAATTACAATATTTGTATCTTCATTTGTATTTAAAAGAGTTTTTAAAGCATTTTGAGCTGCTCCAAAGAACATTGGTCCATTTATATCATAAATAGAGATATTTTCTGGAATATCAGGATGAACAGTAAGATTTTGAGTATTAACTAATTCAATAGAGTATAAATCAATAGTTCTTTTTATAAATAAAACAGAAGCAAGTCCAATTCCAACAGCAACAGCAACTTGCATATCTATTAAAACTGTTAAAATAAAACAAGTTAATAAAACATAAACATCATTTTTAGGAGCAACTTTTATAATATTTACAAAGTGTTTTACTTCTGACATATTCCAAGCAACCATCAATAATAAAGCTGAAAGAGAAGCCATTGGTAAATATGAAAGATAAGTTGATATGAAAGTTATAGCTACCAAAATAAATAAAGCGTGAATTATCGAAGATATTTTAGAGTTTGCGCCTGATTTAATATTTACAACTGTTCTTGCAATTGCCGCAGTTGCAGGAATCCCACCAAAAAATGGAACAATAATATTAGTAATTCCTTGACCTATTAACTCTTTATTTGGATCAGTTTTATTTCCTGTCATCCCATCAGAAATAACTGCACATAAAAGCGATTCTAATGCCCCTAAAATTGCAATTGCAATTGCATGAGGAAAGAGTTTATATAATAAATCAAGATTTATATCTTGTATATTTAAATTTCCCCAAGGAAGTGAAAATTGTAATGGAATAGGAGGAATACCATTTCCTTCTAAATCTCCGATTTTATAGTGAAAAGTTGATGAGATAGTTGAAATGTCAAGGGTTGGAATATAAATATTTAAAAAAGCTACAATAATTGTTGTAAAAGTAAGTGCAATTAAAGCAGCTGGTATTTTACTTTTTGTTTTTTGCCATAAAATTAGTAGAAGAAGAGTCATTAATCCTATTGTAAATTCAGCAAAATCAATAGTATGAAATGAAGTAGATAACAAATATATTTTATCTAAATAACTTCCTTCAAAATTTGAAATAGTTAATCCAAAAAAATCTTTTATTTGAAAAGTAGCAATAACAACAGCAATTCCTGATGTAAATCCAACAGTTACAGGATATGGAATAAGTTCAATTAATGTACCCAACTTTAAAATACCTATAAAAATTAAGATAATTCCAGAGAGTAATCCACAAAGTAATAATCCAGTTATACCAAACTCTTGCACAATTGGTATGAGAATAACTACAAAAGCTGCAGTTGGTCCAGAAATATTTATTTTACTACTTCCAAAAATAGCAGCAGAAATTCCTGCGATAATTGCAGTATAAAGTCCAAGTTGAGGTGGAACGCCTGTGGCAATTGCTAATGCCATTGATAAAGGAAGAGCTATAATTCCAACAGTTAATCCTGATAAAATATTATTTTTCATTTCATTCTTGCCTTAGATTTCCTAGTATTGTTGATTTTATATTTTGAAGTTTTTAATTTTTTAATCATCGAAGATGAGATTTTGTACATTTTATTTATATTTTCTTTTAATAATTTATTATTTTCATTGTTTCGAGCAATTTCATAATAACTTAATAGTTTTAAATAGTTAAACTCTTTTAAAAAAGGATAAAATTCAGTTGATTTTTCTTCTTCCAAAATCCATTCACTTAAAAGAGATAAAATAATTTGTTCAGGAATCCATAACTCACCTGATAATAATTGAGTTTCTATTTGTTTGACTAAAGAATTATAATAAAAAATTAAAGCTTCATCATTTGGCAAAAGTTTTTGATTCCTATTTTTTACCTGTTGATAAGAAATAAAAGCTTTTAGTTCATAGGCATTTATTATTGTAAGGCTTAATTCTTCGTTTAATTTTCTTATATTTTCTTCTATCTCATTATTAAATTCTTGATATCCTAAGTCAATTTTATAAGTTTCATTTTTTATATTTTCTAAAAGTTCTTCAATGACAGTTTTTATGTAGATTAAAAGGGCATCTGTTTTTATATCCCTTAAAAGTTTGATTTTTATGTGTGGATTTAAATTCATTAGAATCCTAGGTTTTTAAAGTGAAGTGGATTTTAAATCAAATAAACTTAATAATGAATTAAGTTCAAAATATTTGTAATTGTTCATTTCGTGCTTTTAATAATAATTAAATTATAATCATAAGAAAAATCTGGAAAAGAATGAAAAATAGAATAAATGATGAATTAAACAAAGTAAAAAAAGATTTATATTTAAAAGCCGCTGCTAACTATTTTGATAAAAGTGGTTATAAAAATTTTAAAATCTCACATCTCGCAAAAGAGTTGGAAACTTCTGTTGGAACAATTTATAATCTTTTTAATTCTAAAGATGATTTATACTTAGAATATTTGATTTTTAAACTTCAAAAGTTTATGGAAACTTTAAAAGAAAATGAAACTTCAGACCCTAAAAAAAATTTAGAACTTTATTTATCATGTAAATATGAAATATTTATACAAATTGATAATAATCCAGATGAAACTTTGACAAATGATCCTTATTTTTTTCATAAATTAGATATTTCAAATCATCAAATTGTTGATGAAATTTATGATTACTTAATAAGGCAATTTAAAAAGCTTTATCCAAATTCAGATATAAATTATAAACATATATCAACACTATTTAAAAAATTATCAGATGGATTTATAGAGAGTTATTTGATTGAAAAATATGATACAAGAAATATTGTAAAAGATACAATAGAACTTTTTTTCCATGGTTTGGAAAAAAAGTAATACTACTTTAAAGTCTGTAAATCTTGTGATTTACATCTTCAACTTCTTCTTTCAGTTTATTTTGCCAAAATTCTACTTTCTTTTGATCTCTTGGTTGTTCAAATAAACCATTTTTATAAGTATTAACAAGTATTTCTTGAGCTGCAGATACGCCTTTTGATGCTGCAAAATTTAACAATTCTATACCTTTTTCATTATCAATCTTAGTATTTATACCTTGAAGATAAAATCTAGAAAGTTGATAGGCTGCTGTTGGGTCAATATCACTTGATTCTTTTAAAAGCTCAAAAGATTTATTTAAATCTTTTTGAACACCTTCTCCTTTATAGTATAAAAAAGCTAAAGGAAGATTTGCATAAATATTATCATTTTGTTTTGCTTGATTTAAATATTTTAAGGCAGATTTATAATCTTTTTTATTTGCATAATAAGTTCCTAATCTTATTTGTGCAAATGAATTTGTATTTTCTATATTTCTATAACAACTAAGTTTAGAATCTTCATTTTCAACTTTTTGGCAATTATCTGCTTCTTGTAAAATATCTGCATATTTATCAGAATCAGAAAAAGAGAACCAATCAAAACTTGGTATTTTAAAAGAACAAGCTGTAAATAAAAAAACAGCACTAATTGAAAGGATAATTGGTTTTAACATCTATATTCCATATATTTTATTTATAAAGTTTTCAGTTCCTTCTTCATATTGAATATGCCAAAAAGAACTTTTTTCAAAGTCTGGTTCAATATATTGACCATTTGAGTAAAGAATACTTAACTGATTTTGTGCATCTTTTACTCCATTTTCAGCTGCATAAGTGAGTAATTTTATAACTTCTGCAAAATCATCTTTTGAAAGATAATAAAAAGATAGTTTATATGCTGCAATAGGATCAACTTCTTTTACATCTTTTAATAAATCAAGCATTTTATTTTCATCTTGTGCAACACCATAACCATTGTTATATAAATCAGCAATTAATGCATTTGCGTAAAAATTACCTTTTTCTTTTGCAAGCACAAATCGATGAAATGCTTCTTGGAAATTTCCTCTATATTGAGCATTTATTCCTAGTCTTAATTGGGCGAAAGTATTTTTATATGAAATTAAATCATAACAATCCATTTCAAATTGTTTATTGTTATTTCTACAATCATCAGCAATAGATAATTCATTGGGCAAAACTTTCATTGCTTCATTATAGTTAGTACAACCATTTAGTAGAAAAAGAAGTAATGACAATTTTGTAAAAGATGCAATTTGCTTAAACATTGTATTCCTTTTTTTGTTTGCTTTTATAATTTCCAAATATTTTAGCATTTTTTTATTCATATGTAGTTAAGAGATATTGCTGTATCATATTAATTTTAAAGGAAGTTTAAATGATTTTTATAGGATTGTTTTTATTAATTGCAATTGTAGTTATATCTTTGAATATTCATAACCACTCTAATTTGCACAAAATTGAAGAATATTTAAAAAAAACTGATTGTAATAATTATGTTTATTCAAGAGGTTCATATAAAGCTTTGTGTAAAGATTACTTAATAGATGTAAGTAATAGTTTTATTGTAGATGTTGAGAAAAATTCAAAAATTATTAAGTATGATGATATTAAAAAATTAGAAATAAAAGAGTTGAAAATATTGATTGATGATTATGTTTTAGAATTTGCAGATAAAAATGATTTAAATTTATTTAATGAAAAATTAAAAGAAAAATTGAATAAGTAAGATTTTAGGAGAAGAATGAAAGAAGTAATTGATTTTATAAAAGCACAGAATGTTGAAACGACAAGTTTCTTTGCACAATTAAAATGTACAGCAGAAGAGGCAAAAATTTTACAATTTATGTCAAAAGAGTTTGTTAATGGACGCGATACTTTAGGAGTGATAGATATTTTAGCTGAATTTTATGATGTAAAAAATTATAAACATTTAGAAAAATTAGATTTGATTAAATCACTTTTAGAATATGGTTGGTTAATTCAAGTCTCTTTTGATCAAGTAAAATTGAGTGAAGTTTCAAAACTTGAACTTATAAATTCTAGTGTTTCTCTTTCTAGTGCATATTTAAAAATGTTAGAAAATGGTGCTAATGATTTTGTTCTTCCAGAAATTAAAAATTATAGTGACCATTTAGAATATTTACAAGATCAATTTTTTAGAATTGATTTAGCTCAACAGTTAAATGTTGTAAGAAAAAATTTTGATGTTAATAGTCCAAGTTCAAATAGATTGAAATCAAAATTAATTTTACTTGAAAATAGAATAAAAGAGAGAATTAAAGTTACAAACAACTCTATAATGCTTGAAGACTTTTTTAAAGACAATGGTTTAAATGAACAAGAACAAACTCTATTTTTAGCTTTATTAAAAGAGGAATATTCTGGTGGAGATGGAAGTTTAAGAGATATGAACTCTTTAATTGAATTAATTTCTAGTGATGATTATGAAAAGATAAAATATAGAAGTTTACTTGAAGAGAGTTCAACTCTTGTGTCAAAAGCATTGATAGATTATGATGAAGTTTTAACTCCATTTGGTGGGATAAATAGAAATTTTTATATTCCAGATGAGGTTTTATATAAAATTTCTCATCCAACTAAAAAAAGTGCAAATGTTGGAAAAATAAAACTTGATACGGTTATTAAAGAACAGGATATGTTTGAATTGATTTCTACAACAAAAACTTTAGATGATGTTATTTTAAATGAAAAAACAAAAGAGACTTTAGATGCACTTTTAAAACAAGTTGATAAAAATGTAATAAATAGATTAAAACAATGGGGAATAAAAGATAAGAAAAAGGGAATTGAAGCAAAAATTATCTTTTATGGAGTTGCAGGAACGGGTAAAACTTTAACAGCTTTAGCCTTAGCAAAATCTCTTAAAAAAGATGTATTAAGTTTTGATTGTTCTAAAATTTTATCAATGTATATTGGTGAAAGTGAAAAAAATGTAAGAAATATTTTTGATAAATATTATGAGTTAAGAGCTCAAACAAAATCAGAACCAGTTTTACTTTTAAATGAAGCAGATCAATTCTTAAGTTCACGAGCTTCAGGTGGTGTTAGCAGTAGTGATAAAATGCATAATCAAATGCAAAATATTTTCTTAGAACAGATTGAAAGATTTGATGGAATATTAATTGCAACTACAAATTTACTTGAGAATTTAGATAAAGCTTTTTCTAGAAGATTTAATTATAAGATAGAGTTTATAAAACCAAACAAAGCTCAAAGAATAGAACTTTGGAAAAAATTAATTCCTGCAAATCTTCCTTTAGAAAAAGATTTTGATATTGAAGAACTAGCAAAATATGAATTAACAGGTGGTCAAATAGAGTTAGTAATAAAAAATACTGCTTATAAGATTGCCGTTAGTGACGAGCCATTATTTAAATTAGAAGACTTTAAAGAACAAATTACAAAAGAGAAAAAAGGTCAATTTGATAGTGAGACTAAAGTAGGATTTTTTTAATCAAAGATTAGAAAATTAAACTGACATAAAAGAGCTGTTCAAAATATTGAATACTCTTTTATCTTTATCTTATATTTAAAAGATATAATTACATTTTTATTTTAAACAATATTTAAGTAAAAAGAATCGTTAATAATTTTATTAATGATCCAAGTTTAGATTTGGTGTTTCTTTTTGTACCAATTTCAATCTTATCCTTAGATAGACATTAAATTTAAAGCTTATTTTTTATTAGGTTTTAATATTATTTTTAACATTTAGAACAACTATTTTTATTTCAAATATCTGCATAATTTGTGATAAAATAGTACTTTTTAGCTTTTAAAGGAAAAATTAAATGACACATATGGAATTTGCCCATCCTTATTTTGGTGCATTTGTGATGTTTCTTGTTACGTTTGGTGCCTTTGGTGCAACTGTATGGCTTGCAAGATATATAAGTAGAAAAATTGCAAGATTAGATACAGAAAAATTAAAGACAACACTTTATGAGTGTGGACCTGAGGTTACAAAACAACCTAATAGAATTTCAGCACAGTTCTATTTAACGGCATTATTGTTCATTTTATTTGATGTGGAAATCATTTTTATGTTTCCGTGGGCTATAGTTTATAAACAATTTGTAAGTTTTGGATTAGCATGGTATGTTTTTGGTGAAATGATTTTATTTATCATTTTATTAGCAATTGGATTTGTATATGCTTGGAAAAAAGGAGCGCTTGAATGGCACAGCATAAAATAAACTATTTACAAGATAGTGGTGCGGCTGTAAAATTAACTACAATTGATAAATTAGTTAATTTTGGTAGAAGTAACTCTTTATGGCCTATGACTTATGGACTTGCCTGTTGTGCTATTGAAATGATGGCAACAGGTGCCTCAAGATACGATTTTGATAGGTTTGGAACAATTTTTAGAGCAAGTCCTAGACAATCAGATGTTCTAATCATTGCAGGAACTTTGACTAAAAAACATGCAGAATTTATGAGAAGATTATATGATCAAATGCCAGATCCAAAATGGGTTATTTCTATGGGAAGTTGCGCAAATACAGGTGGTATGTTTAATACATACGCAACTGTTCAAGGTGCAGATAGAATAATTCCTGTAGATATATATCTTCCAGGTTGTGCTCCTAGACCTGAAACTCTTCAATATGCGCTTATGACACTCCAACAAAAAATTAGAAAAGAATCAATTTTCAGAGCTCATAAGAAAAAGAGGTTAGTGTAATGAGAAAATATACACCAAAAGATAATGTTCAAAGACAAGCTTATTTTTCAGATAGATTTTTTGTGAGTCCAAATGTTCCAAGATATGAAATAAATGAAGATGAAATTTTTGCAAAAGATTTTGAGAAAATTTCTAGTGAACTAACAATTATAGATTCTTATATTGAGCATACTCATTTAGTTTTATATATTAATAAAAATGATATTGTAAAAATGATGACATATTTAAAAAATGAATTGAAATATGAAATGTTAATGGAATTATCTGCAATTGATTATTTAGCTTCAAAAGATGGATATGAAGTTTTTTATGAAATGTTATCTTTAAGTAAACATAAAAGATTAAGAGTTAAATGTTTTGTGCAAAAAGATGAAACTATTGAGTCTGTTACTTCACTTTATAAATCAGCAAATTGGTCAGAAAGAGAAATGTATGATATGTTAGGTGTAAAAGTTGTAAATCATCCAAATATGAAAAGAATTATTATGCCTGATGATTGGTATGACCATCCATTGAAAAAAACTTATCCATTACAAGGTGATGAAGTTGCAGCTTGGTATGAAGTTGACAAAATTTTTGGAAAAGAAGCAAGAGATATTATAGGACCTGAGCAAAGAGATCCTGCTGCAATTGATAGATATGATACTACAAGATTTGCAAGACTTGGTCATGAAGTTCCAAATGGAGTTGATATTTCAGAATTTGAACCAGAAACACCAATCTCTTATCAAGAAGAAAATGCTCCATTATTGAAAAAATTAAAACCTGAAGAATCAGTTGTTTTAAAAAGAAGAAGGTAAGAAAATATGCAACAACCAAATAGATTAAAACCTTTTTTTGAAAATATTCATTTTGAACGTGAAGATAATACTATGATGGTGAATTTTGGACCACAACATCCATCAGCTCATGGTCAGTTAAGACTTGTACTTGAACTTCAAGGAGAAGAAGTTGTAAAATCTAGACCAATGATTGGATACCTTCATAGAGGTATGGAAAAAATGGCGGAAAATATGATTTATAACGAATTTCTGCCAACAACAGATAGAATGGATTATATAGCTGCAACTTCAAATAACTATGGATATGCTTTAGCAATTGAGCAACTTTTAGGTATCGAAGCTCCAAGACGTGCAGAAATTATTAGAACTATGTTACTTGAATTAAATAGAATTACTTCACATCTTTTTTGGCTTGCAACCCATGCTCTTGATGTAGGTGCAATGTCTATGTTCCTTTACTGTTTTAGAGAAAGAGAATATGCAATGGACTTAATAGAAGATTATTGTGGAGCTAGACTTACTCATAGTGCAGTAAGAATTGGAGGTGTTCCTTTAGATTTACCAGCAAATTGGATTGATGATTGTAAATCGTTTTTAGAAGTTTTAGCTAAAGAATTAAAAACTTATGAAGGTCTTCTAACTGAAAATAGAATTTGGAAAATGAGGCTTGAAAATGTTGGAGTTATTACTCCAAAAATGGCAAAAGAGTGGGCTTGTTCTGGTGTCGCTTTAAGAGGTAGTGGAATCAAATGGGATTTAAGAAAAGAAATGCCTTATGGATTATACCCAGAATTAAAATTTGATATTCCCGTATCAAATACTTGTGATGCATATGGAAGATACAAAATTTGTATTGCTGAAATAAAAGAATCAGCAAAAATTTTAGAACAATTATTTTTAATGTATCCAGAATCGGATTCTCAACTTATGGCACATGCTCCAAATTATATTTCAGCTCCAAAAGAGCAAATAATGACACAAAATTACTCTTTAATGCAACACTTTGTACTTGTAACTCAAGGTATGAGACCACCAGTTGGTGAAGTATATGTTGCTACTGAATCACCAAAAGGTGAATTAGGATATTTTGTTGTAAGTGATGGAAGTCCTTATGCTTATAGATTAAAATTAAGAACTCCTAGTTTCCAACATACTGCAATTTTAGAAGAGTTGTTAGTTGGATGTCAATTAGCTGACGTTGTTACAATAATTGGTAATTTAAATATAGTTTTTGGTGAGATTGACAGATGAAAAGATTTGATTTAAGATTTTTAAAAAATGACTTTTATGACAGAATGTTAGAACTACTTGATAAACAAATAGCTGCTGAAGAAACAGCAATTATTATGTTTGAAATTGGAGATTTTTCAAATATCCAAAAATCTGCAGATGTAATTTATGAAGCTGGTTATACTTTGATGAATTCAATCAAATTCAATGAAGTAGATTGGACTTTAGTGGTTAAAAAAGTAAAACCAGAGCCTAAAGTTATAGTTGAATCAGTAGAAAGTGAATCAAATGAATAATACAGAAATGATTTTAAAAAGTGATTTTATATTATCTTTTGGAACTTTTTTTGAAGATAATCAAGAAATAAAAAAATCAGTGTTAACTTCAATTGAAAATAATAGAAGTAAATTTGTTTATATGTTTCCTATTGATAATGTAAGTTTAAAACCTTTTTATACTCAATTTATCAAATATGAAGTTGGTAGTGAAGAAGGAATCTGCGCTTTATTATTAGATACTTTTGTAAAAAACTGTGATGAGAAAACAAAAGAATATATTAATAATTTAGATTTAGGATACATTTCTGCTGAAAGTAGTGCAGGAGAAGAAGAGTTTGCAGAAGCATTTGAAACTTCTAATGATGCTAAATCAAAAATTTTAATAATTGGTAATGATATAAAAAATCACCAAAGAGTTGAAAATATTATAAAATTATTGGCATTAATAAAAAAATATACAGATTTCAATTTAGTTGTATTAGATGACGAGTTATCAAAAAGAATTTATTCATGTTCGGATTTTAATTTAGATGAAATTGAAGAATTAAAATCATTTAATGGAACTTTAGTTTATAAATTAATAGGCGAGAATAGTGATGAATTATTAGCTAGTAAAACATTTTCAAATATATCAAAAGTCTTAGATGGAGATAAAATATATATAAATTTTAAAGATGAAAAAATTATGAAAATTTTAAAAGTTGATGATTCTTTAACAGGAACAATTGCAATTTTAAAAGTTGAAAATAGTGATGATATTTTAAATGGTTATAGATATAAGCAAGTAAAGATTGAAAAGGTAGAAATATAATGAGTGATATGATTACACTAACAATTGACGGAAAATCTATTGCTGCAAAAGAGGGTGAATCTATATTAAATGTAGCAAGAGCAAATAATGTTTTTGTTCCAGCTGTTTGTTATTTGACTAGATGTTCTCCAACTTTAGCCTGTAGATTATGTCTGGTTGAAGCTGATGGGAAACAAGTTTATGGCTGTAATACTAAAGTAAAAGATGGAATGGATATTTCAACTATTACAGAGAATATTAGTAAAGAAAGAAGAGCTATTATGGAGGTTTATGATGTAAACCATCCATTACAATGTGGTGTTTGTGACCAAAGTGGAGAGTGTGAATTACAAAATTACTCTTTATATATGAAAGTAGATTCTCAAAGTTACAGTATAAAAGATATTCATAGACCAACTCAACATTGGGGAGTTATGAATTATGATCCAGCTTTATGTATTGTTTGTGAAAGATGTGTAACTGTATGTAAAGATATGGTTGGATCAAGTGCTCTTAGTACAGTAAAAAGAGATTCAGATAATATTGATAAAGTATTTAAAGATGAAATGCCAAAAGATGCATATGCTATGTGGAATAAACTTAATAAATCACTTATTGGTTATGATGCTGATGCCTGTACCAACTGTGGTGAGTGTATAAGTGCCTGTCCTGTTGGTGCACTTGTATCTCACGATTTCCAATATACTTCAAATGCTTGGGAGTTAAAAAAAATACCAGCTGCTAATCCTCACTCTTCTGACTGTGCTTTTATGTATTATGAAATTAAACATGATTCAATTGATAATCATAGAACAAAAAGAATATATAGAGTAAATAGCGAACCTCATTATTCAACTGTAAATGGTGCAGGAAGATTCGCTTATGATTTTGAAAATAAAGTTGAAGAAAAAAATAAAGCTGCATTTGATAAAGCTGTAGAAGCATTTAAAGGTGCAAGAAATATTAAATTTAATTCATATATTACAAATGAAGAAGCATTGATTTTACAAAAAATTTCGGAATTTACAGGTGCAAAACTTGTAAATGAAGATGCAAGAAGATACCAAGAATTTTTGAAAAATTATTCTAAAATTTCTGGAAAAACTTTATATTCTTCAAAACTTTCAGATGTACATAACTCAAACTTTGTAATTTCTGTTGGGGCTTATTTAAAATCAGATTTACCAAATGCAAGATATGCCTTTAATAATTCAGTTGTTATGAATAAAGGTGCAGGATTATATTTTCATCCAGTAGCTGATCCAGTTATGGAAAAAATTGGGAAAATTGGGAAAACAACAGATTTTATCTATCATGCTCCAATGGTTGAAGAGTCAATCTTATATTTCATCTTATATAAATTTGGAAAAAATTTACCAGCTGAAGTTCAATCATATATAGATTCTAAAAAAGAGATTAAAACAAAAACTGTAACTGAAGTTGTAAAAGAAAACGTTGTTGAGATGGTTGTTGATGAAGCAACGGGTGAAGAAAAAGAGGTTAAAAAAGTAGTTTCTAAAAATGTATCAACAGAAGTTTCATATGAAATGGTTTCATTTGTTGAAGATTTTGGAAGAGATGAAAAATTCCTTGATTTAGTTGATGAAATGTTAGCTAAAAAAGATGCCTTCTCTTTAATAGTTGGAGAAGATTTAATAACTCATCCAAATAGTGAAAATTTAGCAAAATTATGTGGATTAATTGATGCTTATACAGATTTTAATGTAGTAATTATTCCATCACAAACAAATACTTTAGGTGTTGCCCAAATTTGTACACTTTCAAGTGAAGTTGATGGTTTAAGTGTTGGTTATAACATGAAAGCTGATTTTGAACTTTCTGCTTTAGGTGATGGTGATTTAGATGTACCAGCTCTTAATCAACAAGAAGGAACTTTTACAAATATTGATAAAAAAGTAATTCCTACGAATGCTGCTTTAGAGTTTAAAGGTTATACTTTAAATGAAGTTGCAAATGAAGTTTTAGGTTGCGATGTAGAATATACTATTGATTATACAGTTAAACTTCCAATAAACAAAGGTTATAAAACTGTTAAGTTTGATGATTTATCAAATCATTTTGGAAATGACCAAGTTGAATACAGAGGATATGAAATTAACTCTTTTGAAGTATTAAAAAAAGAGAGGGTAAAAGAAGCTAATACTGAAAGATTAGTTTTAGAAGAAAATGAGATTGTAATTTATAAAGCGAATCCAATTAATCAATTTAATGAATTTACAGCAATTGCCCATGAATTTAAAGAAAAACTTCAAGATGGAATATTCTTTTCAAAAGAATCTTTTGAGAATTTAGGTTTAGTTGAAGGTGATAAAGTAAAAGTAAATGCAAATAATCAAGAATTGACTTTAAACGCATATGTTGATATTCAAATAAAAGGAAACATTTCTTATGTTTCTACATTTATGAAAAATAGTTCTTCAAATGCTCTATTTAATAGTTATAGATTTAATAAAGCAAAAGTGGCAAAGGTATAATATGGAAACAAGTATTATTATAGAAACTATTGTAAAAGTAGTAGTTGTACTTGCAGTTTTTTCAGCACTTGCTGGATTTACAACTTATATAGAAAGAAAAATTCTAGCTTTTATGCAAAGAAGATTAGGACCTACAAACGTTGGACCTTATGGATTATTACAAATCGTTGCAGATGGAATCAAATTATTTTGTAAAGAGGATATTATACCTGCAAATGTAAATAAAAAAATATTTATGGTTGCACCATTAATTACAGCATCTACAGCTTTTATAGCTATGAGTGCAGTTCCATTTTTTCCAGAATTTGAGATGTTTGGATATACAGTAAGACCAATTATTAGTGATATTAATGTTGGAGTTTTATTTGTATTGTCTGTTGGAGCAGTTGGACTTTATGGACCACTCTTAGGTGGTATGAGTAGTGCTAATAAATGGGCATTACTTGGAGGTGCAAGAACAGCAATACAACTTTTATCATATGAAGTTGTATCTGGACTTTCACTTTTAGCACCTTTAATGATGGTAGGAAGTTTATCTTTAATTGATATTAATAATTACCAAGCAGGTGGAGTTTCAAATTGGATTATTTGGTCCCAACCTTTAGCTTTTTTATTATTTGTTATGGCAGGTTTTGCTGAAACAAATAGAACTCCTTTTGACTTACTTGAACATGAAGCAGAGTTAGTTGCTGGATATGCAACTGAATATTCAGGAATGAGATGGGGAATGTTTTTTATTGGAGAATATGCAAATTTATTTACAATTTCTTTTTTAATTGCATTGATTTTTTTAGGTGGATTTGAGCCATTATGGTTTATACCTGGTGGACTAGCAATAGTTTTAAAAGTTATGTTTTTAATTTTTGTTTTCTTATGGACAAGAGCTTCTTGGCCTCATATTAGACCTGACCAGTTAATGTGGTTATGTTGGAAGATTTTAATGCCACTTGCCATACTAAATGTTTTAGTAACTGGTTTTGTGATGATGTTTTAGGAGTTAGTTATGGAACTAAAAAAGTTTAAAAATAGAAATATTAGTGAAGATTATATTGTAGTTCAAGAGGATAATTACCCTAAAACTAACTGGGATATGTTCAAACAAGTTTTATCTCGTTCAATCAAAGGTGAATTATTTGTTGGAATGAGAATTACTTTTGGAATAATGTATAGAGCATTATTTAAAGGTGAAATGGCAACTGTTCAATATCCAAAAGAAAAACTTCCAATTGGTCCAAGATATAGAGCCGTACATAAACTTCTTAGATTATTAGAATCAGGAGAAGAGAGATGTATTGGTTGTGGACTTTGTGAAAAAATTTGTATTTCAAATTGTATTAGAATGGAAACAAGAATTGATGAAAATTCTAGAAAAGAAGTTATGCAATATACAATTAATATGGGAAGATGTATTTTCTGTGGATACTGTGCTGAGGTTTGCCCAGAACTAGCAATTGTTCATGGTGGAAGATATGAAAATTCAAGTGAGCAAAGAGCACATTTTTCACTTAAAGAAGATATTTTAACTTCTGCAAATGGTTTAGGAACGCAACTTGAATTTGATGGTTATGGTTCAGTATCTCCTGATGCAGATAAAAAAATCAAAAAAACACCATTATCATACTAAGGAGATTGAATGTTTGAAATTATAGCTTTTATAATATTTTCTATTTTAACTATTGGTATGTTTAGTATAGTAGTTTTAACTAATAATTCACTTTATGCTTTAAGTGCATTAGCCTCTGGGATGATTTTTATTTCAGGATTTTTCTTTTTGTTAAATGCTGATTTTTTAGGTGCAGTTCAAATTGTAGTTTATACAGGTGCTGTTATGTCTTTATATGCTTTTGGAATGATGTTTTTTGATTCTTTATCTGAAGTTAAAGAAAAAATTAATAATCCAAGGTTAGTATTTTTACTTTCTGGAGTGATAGCTTTAATAGTTGTAGTTGTTTTAATTGCTCCAATTATTGGAAAAAATATTAAAGCAGAATTTCCTGTTCATCCTGAATATGGGAATACAGTAGATGTAGGTCTTGTATTATTTACAAAATATTTACTTCCTTTTGAACTTGCTGCACTTATGCTTCTAGTTGCAATGGTAGGTGGAATTGTATTGGCAGGAAAAAAAATGAATGAATCATATTCAGAAATGAAAGAAGAAGAGATAGATGAAAAAATCAGACTTGAAGAATCATCTACAAAGGATGTTAAATGACACTTAATGCTTATTTGATACTTTCAACAGTTTTATTTTCAATTGGTTTAATTGGAGTTATTCGAAGAAAGAATGTATTAATGCTTTTTTTCTCAACAGAAATTATGCTAAACGCTGTAAATGTTGGACTTGCAGCAATTTCTAAATTTCATGGAGATTTAACAGGGCAAATGTTTGCATTTTTTATTATTGCTGTTGCTGCAAGTGAAGTTGCAATTGGTTTGGGACTTTTAATTCTTTGGTACAAAAGAACAGGTTCTATCAATTTAGATGATATTGCAGGAATGAAGGGATAAGAATGGAAAAATTTATATATATTGCACTTTTTGCCCCTTTAGTTGGTTCTTTAATAGCTGCGTTGTTTTCAACTCAGTCTAAAATGGTATTCACAGGTTGGTTTACTTCATTTATGTTAGCTGTTTCGATGTATGCTTCTTTAAATCTGTTATATTATGTTTATACAGAAGATATATCTTTACATATAGTTTTATTTGATTGGATAGTAATAGGAAATTTAGATATTCCTTTTGGGTTTGTGGTTGATCATGTAAGTGTAGTAATGATGAGTGTTGTTACTGTTGTTTCAACAATGGTACACATTCATTCAATTGGATATATGGAACACGATAAAGGTTTTAATAGATATTTTTCATATTTATCAGCTTTTGTTTTTTCAATGTTAGTTTTAGTAATGAGTGATAATTTTGCTGTTTTATTTATTGGTTGGGAAGGAGTTGGAGTTTGTTCTTGGTTACTAATTGGATTTTGGTACCACAAAGAATCTGCAACTTGGGCAGCAAATGAAGCTTTTATTATGAATAGAATAGGAGACTTAGGATTATTACTTGGAATGTTTTTAATTTATTGGAATATTGGAAGTTTACAATATGATATTGTATTTGCACAATTTTCAACACTTGAAACTTCAACACTTATTTGGATTGGCGCTTTACTATTCTTAGGAGCTATGGGGAAATCTGCACAGTTTCCTTTACATACTTGGCTTGCAGATGCAATGGAAGGACCAACACCAGTTTCAGCACTTATTCATGCTGCAACAATGGTAACTGCCGGAGTTTATTTAGTAGTTCGTTCAAATGAATTGTATTCTTTAATTCCTGAGGTTGGTTATGCAATTGCTTGTTTAGGAGCATTTGTTGCAATATTTGCAGCTTCAATGGCTTTAGTAAATAATGATATGAAAAGAATTATTGCATATTCAACACTATCTCAATTAGGATATATGTTTGTTGCAGCTGGTCTTGGAGCTTATTGGATAGCATTATTTCACTTAGCAACACATGCTTTCTTTAAATCAGTATTATTTCTTGGAGCTGGAAATGTTATGCATGCAATGCATGATGAATTAGATATTAGAAAAATGGGTGGACTTCATAAAGAGATGAAGGCCACTTCATATATTATGATTATTGCTTCTTTAGCACTTGCAGGTATTTTCCCCCTTGCAGGATTCTTTTCAAAAGATAAAATTTTAGAAGCTGCATTTTATTCTGATGCGACAGTTTTATGGGCAATATTATGGATAACAGCTGGACTTACGGCGTTTTATTCATTTAGACTTGTAATGAAAATCTTTTTTGGAAAAGCAAATTATAGTGAAGAGTTACATCCTCATGAAGCAAAAAGTTTTGTAATTGCTGCAATGATACCTCTTGCAATTTTAGCTGTTATAGCTGGTTGGTTTGAACATTCATTTGTAGAATTTGTTACAAAAATATTACCAACTTGGGAAACAACGAACTTAGAACACTCAACAGCTTGGAAATTGATTTTAGTTACAAGTGCAATTGCAATTTTTGGTATAGCTGTTGCAGTATTTAAATATAAAAGAGATGGATTTAGTAAATCTTGGGAAGATACGTTTATTTATAAATTATTAAGTAATCAATACTATATCCCAAAAATATATGAAGTTTGTATTACAAAACCATATTATGCAATATCAGTTTGGGTATGGAAAGTAATTGAAATTAAATTTATTGATGCATCAATTGATGGTTTAGCACATTTCGTTAATAAAATGGGAGTTAGATTTAGACCAATTCAATCGGGAAATCTATCATCATCATTAAGACTAATGACTTTTGGACTAATCTTAGGATTAGTATTTGCTTTAGTCTTATCGGTACTTTAAGGAAGGTAATGTAAATGGAAAATATTTTATCTATGTTGATATTTTTTCCTGCAGCTGCAGCAGTTGTTGGATTTTTAATTCACAAAGATTCAATGAGACAATTTGGGGTTGTGGTTACAGTAGTTGAGTTTGTATTGTCACTACTTCTATGGTATTACTTTGATTCAAATGTTGCGGGTATGCAATTTGTTCAGAGTTTGCCTTTAATAAGTTCTTATGGTATCAATTATACAGTGGGTGTTGATGGAGTTTCATTGTTTTTAATCGTTATGATTACGTTTATGACAATGGTAGCTTTAATTGGTTTAACAGAAAAAAAAGATGTGAAAAATCTAATCATAACTATGTTATTTTTAGAAATGACAATGGTTGGAGTTTTTGTATCTTTAGATGTAATTATGTTTTATATTTTCTGGGAATTAACACTTATTCCAATGTTTTATGTTATTGGTTTTTGGGGAGCAGAAAAAAGATTTTATGCGGCAATTAAATTCTTTTTATATACATTCATAGGTTCACTTGTGATGTTAGTTGGTATGCTTTATTTTGGGTATGTATATCATGAAACAACAGGAGTTTGGAGCTTTAGTTTAATGGATTGGAATAGTGTAGTATTGCCATTTGATTTACAACTTTGGTTATTTATAGCTTTCTTCTTTGGATTTGCAGTAAAAGTTCCAATGTTTCCTTTTCATACTTGGTTACCATTAGCTCATGGACAAGCACCAACAATTGGTTCAATAATGCTTGCAGCTGTATTATTAAAAATGGAAACTTATGGATTTATTAGATTCTCTTTACCATTATTCCCTGATGCAAGTGTATATTTTGTTGGATTTATGGCAACTTTAGGATTAATTGCAATTATTTATACAGCGATGTTAGCTTATGCTCAAGAAGATATGAAGCAGATGATAGCATATTCATCAATTTCACATATGGGAGTTATTACTCTTGGAGTATTTGCTTTAAATGTCGAAGGTATTTCAGGTGCTGTTTATTTAATGATTGGTCATGGTATTGTTTCAGGAGCTCTATTTATGAGTGTTGGAGTTTTATATGATAGAAGACATACTAAAATGATAAAAGAGTTTGGTGGATTAGCCCATAATATGCCAGTTTTTGCAACTGTTTATGCAATTGTATTAATGGCATCTATTGGATTACCTTTAACTATTGGATTTATTGGTGAATTTTTATCTTTACTAGGGTTCTTTAAATTCTCTCCTATCTTAACATTTATAGGCGCATTGACAATTATTTTAAGTGCAGTATATATGCTAGCTATGTATAAAAGAACATTTTTTGGAAAATTAGTAAAACCTGAAAATAAAGTATTAAAAGATATTTTTGGTAGAGAATTAGTAGCACTTGGTTTATTGGTAGTTTTAATTATATCATTAGGAATCTATCCAAAATTAATTTTAGACCCATTAAATACATCTGTTTCACAACTTACAAAAGTAATGGAAATAAAAGCAGTTAATGAAGATACAAAAGAAAAATTAAGAGCTTTAAACTCTATTGGGGAGGTTAAATAATGCTTGAACCTATTAAAATAAGTTTAGAATCTCTAAACCTAGGAACAATAGCACCAATGTCAATAGCAATTATTGGTGCGTTAGGTATTTTATTAACTGATGTATTTAATAAAAATAAACACAAATCTTTATATGTAATTTTAGTTGTGTTATTTTTAATTTTTGATTTATTTACTCTTTTAGCTTTTAATGGTGATGAAAGAGGAATGTTTGATGTTATGTTATTAGATGGGATATCAGTTCTATCTCAATGTATAATAATTTGTGGTTCAATATTATTTGTTTTATTAGGATTATCAAAATTAAGATTCCAAGAATTTAGATATGCTGAATATTTTGCTTTATATTTATTAGTTGTTGCTGGATTCCAATTTATGGTAAGTTCCGATTCATTAATATTGATTTTTGTAGGTCTTGAAACTTCTTCTTTAGCTTTATATACAATGATAGCAATGCATAATAGAATGGTTTCTATTGAAGCTGCTGTAAAATACTTTACAATGGGAGCTTTAGCAGCTGCATTTTTCGTATTTGGGTCAATGATTTTTTATGCAACAACAGGAACTTTAGAATTAGCACAAATGGCACAAGTATTATCTCAAGAAGGATATTTAAGTACATTAAATTATTCTAACTATGTATTGATTTTAGTTGGATTTGTATTTATGTTTGCTGCACTTGGATTTAAGTTGTCTTTATTTCCTTATCATATTTGGGTTCCAGATGTTTATCAAGGATCAACATCAGCAATGGCAGGATTTTTATCTGTAATTCCTAAAATGGCAGGATTTGTTGTAGCACTAAGATTTTTTGAAATGTTCATTCATTTACAAGATCCAATTATTCAAACTTTACTTTATGTGACTGTAGTTTTAACAATGACAATTCCAAATTTAATTGCTTTACAACAAAAAGATATAAAAAGAATGCTAGCTTATTCATCAATATCAAATGCAGGTATGGCAATGGCTGCAATAGTTATAGGTACACATCAAGCAACAGTTGCATTATTTTTGTATTGGATTTTATTCACAATAACAAATTTTGGTGCTTTTGGAATGTTATGGTTAAATAGAGGGAAAGAGTATGCAGATTATAACTCTCCTTATACATTTAAAAAATTCTCAGGATTAGTTCAGATTTCACCATTTACAGCATCAATTTTAGGAATGTTCTTTTTCGCACTAACTGGTCTTCCTCCTTTTGCTCTGTTCTGGGGAAAAATGTATCTTATTGGAAGTGCTGTAAATGCAGGACATATCGCTTTAGCTATTATTATTGTTTTAAACTCAGTTATAGCAGCATACTATTATTTAAGACCAGTTTCTTATATGTTCTTAAGAAATCCAGAAGAGGGAATGAATACTAAATTTATGCAAAATGCTTCAACTCCTATGAAATCAGTTGTTGGTTTTGTTGTGTTTTTGACAATCATTTCAATTTTATTAATAGAACCTTTATTAAATATAATAGAATTATACGTATCTAATTCAGGATTTTAATCTCAAATAATTCTAGTCATTTTGAAAAATGATTAGAATTATTGTAAACTTCATTTATGAAAAAAATCTTATTTCTATTTTTACTCATTCATACATTTTGTTTTTCTAACTCTTTAGGATTAACAAATGTAGATTTAATTATTCTGAAAAAAATTAAATCTCTAACTGATAATACAATGATGAAATATACTTTAATGGCTATTGCAATTAAAGAATCTTCAATTGGAAAAAAACAAATCAATGATTTTAGTAATGATTATGGGCTTTTTCAGTCCAATATAAAAAGTGTAATGAAAAGACAAAGAGTAGAAGATAATTATTATAATAGAAAATATTTTGCTAATAAACTTTTAAAAGATGTGGCTTTTTCAACTGCAAATGCAATAGTTGAAATTGATTATTGGAGAAAAGTACATAAAGAAAATTGGGTTAGAGTTTGGGCAAGTTATAACGCAGGTTGGAGATATTCAAGTACAACGGGAGTTCTTTATGCTGATTCAATATTTGATATTATAAAAAAACTAAGGTTTGAATATAACTTATAACTTTAAACCATAACTTGTTAAAATCCTCTAGCAAAAATAAAGGAATGAATTTGAAAAATATTAGTGTAGGACATTCACCTGATGCAGATGATATATTTATGTATTATGCAATTAAATTTGGTTGGGTGACTCCAGATGATGCAAAATTTGAAAATATAGCTTTAGATATTGAAACATTAAATCAAGCTTGTTTAAAAGGGGTATATGATATTTGTGCAATCTCTTTTGCTTTATATCCTTTTGTTAAAGATGACTATGCACTTTTAAAAACAGCAGTATCTTTTGGTGAAGGTTATGGACCAAAACTTATAAAGAAAAAAGAAACTGTTTTAAAGAAAAATTTTAAAGTAGCTCTTAGTGGAGAATTTACAACAAATGCACTTTTATTTAGAATTGCTTATCCTAATGCAAGAATTATATATATGAATTTTTTAGATATTGAAAAAGCAGTTCTTGAGGGAACAGTAGATGCAGGTGTATTAATTCATGAATCAATATTAACTTATGATGAAAAATTAGAAGTTGAACGTGAAATGTGGGATGTTTGGTTGGAATTAAGTGGTGGAGGATTACCTTTACCACTTGGAGGAATGTGCTTACGTCGTTCAATTCCTCTTCATAGTGCGATTAATTATGAGAATACACTTATAAAAGCTGTTGAAGTTGCTAATAAAAATAGAAAAGTTTTAGCACCAATGCTTTTAGAAAAGGGATTAATTAGAGTTGATGCACCAACATTAGATAAATATTTAGATTTATATGCAAACGATAACTCAGTTAAAATGAGTGAAATTCAATATAAAGCATTAGATAAATTATTTGAACTTGGATATAAACATGGCTTTTATCAAAATTTGATAAAAGCAGAAGATTTTTTAATTCCAAGTGAATATGAAGAATTAAGAGCAAAATAATTTATGCAAAATAGTATTAGAACAATTGATTTTAAAAGATATTCTTCAATTAATATAGGTCCAACACTGGATGTATTAGTAATAAATGAAATAGGTGATTATAGTGATTATCAAATAATTGGACGAGCTAATAATTTACTTATTTCACCTAATACGAATAAAAAATTTGCTATTTTAGGTGAAGAGTTTGATTATATAAGACAAGAAGGGAATTTATTATATGTAGGATGTGCTACAACCTCAGGAAAACTTTTAACTTACACAAAAAAACATGATATAGGAAATTTAGAATTTTTAGCAAAATTACCAGGAAATTTAGGTGGTTTAGTAAAAATGAATGCAGGATTAAAATCTTGGGAAGTTTTTAATTATATTAATAGTATAAAAACAAAAGATGGCTATATAAAAAAAGAGAATGTATCTTTTTCATATAGACATACAAAAATAGATACTGTTGTTTATGAAGTTGTATTTAATATAGAGTATGGATTCTCAAAAGAGCGATTGAAAGAGTTTACAAAAATGAGAGATAATCAACCTCATATTGCAAGTGCAGGAAGTTGTTTTAAAAATCCAAAAGGTGAGTTTGCTGGAAGATTAATAGAAGCTGTTGGTTTAAAAGGAATGAAAAAAGGTGATATGAGCTTTTCTGAACAACATGCAAATTTTTTAGTAAATTATGATAAAGGAACATTTGAAGATGCAGTTTATTTAATAAAACTTGCAAAAGAAAAAATAAAAAAAGAGTTTGATATAGATATAGAAGAAGAGATAATTATTTATAAGTAATATTAATTAATTTATGTTAGAATGCAAACTCCAAAAAAATGTAAGGTACTTTTAGTGAAGAATTTAGTAATAGTGGAGTCCCCAGCAAAAGCAAAAACAATATCGAAATTTCTAGGTAGTGACTATACCGTAATGGCTTCAATGGGGCATGTAAGAGATTTACCAAAGTCTAGTTTAGGGTTTGACCCAAGTGATAATTTTAAACCAAAATATATGGTTACTGCAGATAAAAAAAAAGTTATAAGTGATTTGAAAAAACACATTTCTAAAGATACCACAATTTACCTAGCAGCCGATGAAGATAGAGAGGGAGAGGCCATTGCATGGCATTTGATTCCTGCACTTAAAATAGAAAAAAATCCTATAAAAAGAATTGTTTTTCATGAAATTACAAAAGATGCAATTTTAAAAGCATTGGAAAATCCAAGAGATGTTGATCAACATTTAGTTGATGCTCAACAAGCAAGACGTATTTTAGATAGAGCAGTTGGTTATGAACTTTCTCCTTTATTATGGAAAAAAGTTAGATATGGATTAAGTGCTGGACGTGTTCAAAGTGTTGCTGTTAGAATTATAGTTGATAGAGAAAATGAAATAAGAGCATTTGTTCCTGAAGAATATTGGAAAGTAAAAGCTGATTTTATAAATCCCGAATTAAAAGCTGAACTTGCAAAAATTTCTGCAAAAACAGCAAAAGTTGATAATGAAGAACAAGCCTTAAATATAGAATCTTCACTTAATCAAGGAATTTATAAATTAGCAAGTATTGAAGAAAAAGAGAGTATAAGAAATCCTGCAGCTCCTTTTACAACATCTACACTCCAACAAGAAGCAAGTAGAAAACTTGGTCTTTCAGTAAAACAAACAATGGTTATTGCACAACAACTTTATGAAGGAAATGTAGGAAATATTCCAAATCATACAGGTGGTTTAATCACATATATGAGAACAGACTCTTTAAATCTTTCAACAGTTGCAACAAGTGCAGCTAAAGCTGTAATTGAAGAAGAGTATGGAAAAGAGTATTCATTAAGTAAACCAAGAGTTTATAAATCAACTGCTAAAGGTGCACAAGAAGCGCATGAAGCGATTCGTCCAGTTAATCTTGCATTAAAACCAAGTATGATTAAAGAGTTTGTTGAACCAGCTCAATATAAATTGTATAGTTTAATTTGGAAAAGAACCCTTGCTACTCAAATGGCACAAGCAAAAATTGCAAATACAACGTATAAAATCGAAGCTGGACGTGATAAAGAGTTTGAATTTCAATCTAAAGGGCAAAGAATCATTTTTGCTGGATTTATGAAAGCTTATACAGAAGGTAGTGATAATCCAGAAGCTGCACTTGATAGTACTGAAAAAATCTTGCCAAATATCAAAGTTGGAACAGTTTTAGAGTTAGAAAAATTAGAAAGTGAACAAAATTTTACAAAACCACCTGCTCGTTATACAGAAGCTTCTTTAGTTAAAAAACTAGAGAGTGAAGGAATAGGAAGACCATCAACTTATGCACCAACAATTTCAACTATTCAAGCAAGAGAGTATGTAACAAAAACTGAAGATAAAAAGTTAATTCCTACTCAAACAGGTGAAATTGTAAATAGCTTTTTAGTTGATCATTTTTCAGATATTGTAGATTTAGGTTTTACAGCTAAAATTGAAGAAGAGTTTGATGAAATAGCTCTTGGAAAGATTGCTTGGGAACAAGTAATGAAAGATTTTTATGGAAATTTTAAAAAAACAATTGATGAAAAAGAAGAGAGTGTTCACAAAGAAGATTATTTACAATCTAGAGAAATAGGAATAGATCCAAAATCAGGGAAACCAGTAAGTGCTAGAGTTGGGAGATTTGGACCATTTATTCAAATTGGAACAAAAGATGATGAAGAAAAACCAAAATTTGTTGCAATTCCTGATAATTTGAATATGGATACAATTACATTAGATGAAGCACTGTTTTTATTTACACTTCCAAGAGTTGTAGGACTTGATAATAGTGGAGATGAAATTAAAGCAAATATTGGAAGATTTGGTCCATATTTACAAGTTAAAACAAAATTTTATTCATTGAAAACTGATGATCCTTATACAGTTGATTTAAATAGAGCTTTAGAAATTATCAAAGAAACAGATGAAGCAAAAGAAAAATCTACTATTAAAACTTTTGATAAAGAAAAAATTCAAATCCTAATTGGTCAATATGGTCCATATATAAAACAAGGAAGAAAAAATTTCAAAATACCAAAAAGTGTTGAAGCAAAAGATTTAACTTTAGAGCAATGTCTTGAAATAATTGCAAAAGATTCTAAAACAAAAACAAGTTCGACAAAAAAAGCAACTACAGAAAAAAAAGAGACAAAAAAGAAAACAACTACAGCAAAAAAAACTACTAAAAAGAGTGCTGACAAATAGTTATGAAAATAGGCATTTTGTCCGATAGTCACTTAAAAAGTGACTATACAAAAGAGGTGATAGATTTTTTCAAAAATGAAAATTGTGAATATTTAATTCATGCAGGTGATTTATGTATTGAAAAAAATCTTGAACTTTTAGAAAATTCTGGGCTTAAATATATAGCAGTTTTTGGAAATAATGATAGAAATTTGTTCTCTCTTGCTTCAAAATATAATATTAAATCAGAACCATATTATTTTAAAATAAAAGATATAAAGTTTAAACTTATGCACCTTCCTTATCATTTAACACCTGATTGTGATGTGGTGATTTTTGGACACACTCACATCTTTGAATCAGATTATAAAAATAAAACACTTTTTATAAATCCTGGAGAAGTGTGTGCAAGAGAAAAACCTTTAATAGAGTGCGTACAACTAGGGATTAATGAAAATGAGTATATAATCACACGTTGTTTTAAAAAGATTAATGAAAAAAATTTTAAAAAAGAAGAGATAATTTATGAAAAATAATGACGAAATTTTTTTATGCGCCATTTGTAATATTGAAAGTGGAACATGTAATGAAGACTGTAAATTCTGTACACAAAGTGTAAAATATAAAGCAGATATTCAAAGATATAAACAAAAAGAGATTGCTCAAATTGTCGAAGAAGCAAAAAGAGCAAGAGCAAATAATGCAAATGGATTTTGTTTAGTAACAGCTGGAAAAGGACTAACTCCAAAAAGATTAGAGTATGTATGTGAAGCAGCACGTGCAATTAAAAAAGAGAATTTAGGTTTAATTTTAATTGCATGTAATGGTATTGCAACAGTTGAAGACCTTCAAACTTTAAAAGATGCAGGAGTTGATGCATATAATCACAACTTAGAAACAGCTAGAGATTTTTATGATGAGATTTGTACAACTCATCCTTGGGATGATAGATATCAAACTTGTTTAAATGTAAAAGAAGTTGGGTTAAGACTTGTATGTGGTGGAATTTTTGGAATGGGAGAGACTCAAGAGCAAAGAATTTCAATGCTGGAGTCAATTGCATCATTAGAGCCTATGAATGTTCCTTTAAACTTTTTCCATCCAAATGAGGCTTTACCAATTGTAAAAAATACAATTACAAGAGAAGAAGCTTTTGAACTTATAGCACTTGCTAGAAAGATGATTCCAAATGCAATGAAAATAATGGTTGCTGGTGGACGTGAAGTAATGTTTGGTGATGAGCAGTATAAAATCTTTGAAAAAGGTGCTAATGCATTTGTTATTGGTGATTATTTAACAACTGCTGGAAAAACTCCTGCTGATGATATTGCTGAGCTTGAAAAACATGGTTATAAAATAAAAAGAGAAAGAGATTAATAAGGTAAACGAATGAGTGAAGAAATATTAATAATTATCTCAATATCTTTAATAATATTTACTTCACCATTAGTATCGAAATTATTAAAACTACCTACAATTCCAGTAGAAATTATGTTAGGTGCAATAGCTGCATATTTTGCATTTATTGTTGATCATCCAATTTTTCATTTAGTTGCTGAATTGGGTTTTTTATATCTAATGTTTTTAGCTGGAATAGAAATAGATTTAAAAAAACTTTTATCTATTTCACCAACAATGCTAAAAAAATCACTTTTATATAATGTTATATTATTCTCAAGTTCAATTTTAATAACTCTATATTTTGATTTGGGAAAAATTTTTATTGTAATTTTACCTTTGATTTCAATTGGAGTACTAGCTGCTCTTAAAAAAGAGTATGGAGATACAGACTGGATTCGAATAGCATTTATTGTTGGATTAATAGGTGAAATTGTTTCTATTTTTGCATTAACAACTGTATCTGCTGTTTTAGAATATGGAATTGGATTTGATTTTTATAAAATTATGGCTTTATTTGTTTTATTTTTAATAGCAATGATAATTGTGTACAAACTTTTTCACAATCTTATTTGGTGGTTTCCTGAAATAAAGAATTATTTAATGCCAGAAAAAGATCATCAGGAACAAGATATAAGAATTTCAATGGCTATATTCTTTTTAATGATAACTGTAATGATGTATCTACATTTAGAGATTGCTTTTGGTGCATTTATTGCAGGAATTTTTATTACAACATTCTTTGAAGAACATAATAAACAATTACCTCATAAGTTAGAACATTTTGGTTTTGGTTGGTTAGTTCCAATTTTCTTTATTTCTGTTGGTGCTTCTCTTGAAATAGATGCATTATTAAATTGGGATTTGATTATAAAAGCATTATTAATTACAGTTGCAATGATTGCTATTAGATTATTAGCTTCTTTATTATTTGTAAAAGAGATGGGGTGGAATAAATTTTTTATGCTTGGGCTATCTCATTCAATGCCATTAACACTTTTAATTGCAGTTACAACTATTGCATACAATAATCACTCTATTACACAAGAATTTTATTATGCTTTAATATTAGCAGCTATATTAGAAGTATTAATTGTAATGGTTATAATTAGGATAATTACTTCTCTAATTAAGTTTAGAGATAGTAATTAAATCATCTTTATATGATACATTGTAATTAGAAGGTTTATCAATCAATTCAAGTGCAACTCTGAAATATCCTTCTGATTTGTGATTTCCTACAGTAATTCTTTTAAAGTTTTTTGAATCTAAATCATCTTTTTTTGTATTGAAGTTTACTTTTGCTTTATAATCAATAATTAGTTTATTTTCTTTTATAATTGAGAATTTTTTAGAAACTTTGTAATCTGTATGAATAATTAGTTTATTATCACTAAATTCAATTTTTAGGAACGGTAAAAGGGTTTTAGCAACTAAAGTATCATCATCAGTTATGTCAGGTCTAGGTTTTACATAAACAATTTGTTCTGGTTCTGCAGGTTTAGTATTTGCAAGTTCTTTTTTTACAATTTCTTTTGTTTTTTGTTCAGTTTGTTTTTTTGTTTTTTGAAGTAATGAATCCACTTCTTGTTTAGAATAAGTTTTTTGTACAGGTTTATTTTCTTTTATAGTTGGAACAATTTTATTTACAGCATCATTAACTTTATTTTTATTTACATCTGACATTTTTTGTTGCATTTCTCTTATATATTGAGCTTCTTGCATATCTTCAGGTGTAACTGGATTTTCATTCATTTCAATCATCTTCCCAGTTTCTTCTTCAAAAGTATTCATCATTTCAAATGGATTTTCTCTTGCATTTAAACCTATTGCTAAAATGACAGTTAATGTAAATAAAGATAAAGTTTTCATTCTTCTGGCTCCAAATTTTTAAGTTCAAAATACTCTTTTTGTAAATAAGCATTTTCTCTTTGTAATCTTAATATTTCACTTTCTAGATACTCTTTTTTATATTTTAGTGAATTATAAACTTGCAAAGAGTTATCTCCAAAAAGAATTATAACTGCATTATAAGATAAAAAGATAGTAGCAATCAAAGATATGATTACTACTAACATAAATTTCTTATAAGCGCTAAATTTTTTCATATACCACTATTTTTTAGAGAAAGGTTGTTTCCCTAAATATTCAGAATAGGCAATTTCAGCTCCAATTTCAAGAAGTCTGTTGTATTTTGCAATTCTGTCACTTCTTGCTGTTGAACCAGTTTTTATTTGTCCACAATTTAATGCCACCGCAAAATCTGCAATAAATGCATCTTCACTTTCACCTGATCTATGAGACATGATACAATTGTAGTTATTTCTTTGAGCAAGTCTGATTGTTTGCATTGTTTCAGAAACTGATCCAATTTGATTTGGTTTAATTAATACAGCATTTGCTATACCTTTTTTAATTCCTTCAGCAACAATTGATGCATTTGTAACAAATAAATCATCTCCAACTAATTGAACTTTTGAACCTAATTTTTCAGTTAAAATTTTCCATCCATCCCAATCATCTTCACTTAATCCATCTTCAATAGAAACGATAGGATATTTAGAACATAAATCAGCATAGTATTCAACTAATTCAGCTGATGTTAATTCTCTATTCTCACCTTTTAGAACATATTTTTTTGTACTTTCATCAATTAATTCAGAAGCAGCAACGTCTAATGCAATAGAGATTTGTTCACCAGCTTTATATCCAGCTTTTTCAATAGCTGTCATGATAACTTGAATTGGTTCTTCGTTTGATTTTAAGTTTGGAGCAAATCCACCTTCATCACCAACTGCTGTACTTTCACCCATTGCATCAATAACTTTTTTTAAGTTTTGATAGATTTCTGCAACAGCTCTTAATCCATCATTGAAATTTTCAAATCCTGTTGGCATAATCATATATTCTTGGAAATCAACAGAGTTATTTGCATGCTCTCCACCATTAATAATATTAAACATAGGTACAGGCATAGTCATAGCATTTGCTCCACCTAAATATCTATATAATGGAATTTGTAAAGAGTTAGCAGCAGCTCTAGCCACTGCCATAGATACACCAAGAACAGCATTTGCTCCTAAATTTGAGTAATTTTGTGTTCCATCAATATCTTTCATTGTTGCATCAACTTCAGCTTGATTATAAGGGCTTAATCCGATTAATTCATTTGCAATTGTAGTGTTTACATTCTCAACTGCATTTAAAACACCTTTCCCTAAAAATCTATTATCACCATCTCTTAATTCTAAAGCTTCTCTTTTTCCTGTACTTGCACCACTTGGTACTATTGCACTACCTTTTGTACCATCACTTAATATAACTGTAGCTCTTACAGTTGGGTTTCCTCTTGAATCTAATACTTCATCAGCGTAAATATTATCAATAAATACCACTTAGATCTCCTATATTTCATAATTTAGATGATTATAGCTAAAAAAGATTTGTTATTTGCTTTTGTATTTTTTTAAAGAGAGTAATTTTTGTATTTTGTTTATCAAAGGAAAAGTTTCCTTTGATTTTTTAGTCGTCTAAATCAGCTGTATCATCTAAATCATCTGAACTACTACTAATGATTGAATCATTAACTCCCATAGATTCAAGAATTTTATTTTCAATTTCACGTGCTATTTCAGGGTTGTCTTTTAGGAATACTTTTGAGTTTTCTCTTCCTTGTCCAATTTTTGAATCACCATAACTAAACCAAGCACCAGCTTTATCTACAATATCAAGTTTTACACCATAATCAACTAATTCACCAGTTTTTGAGATACCTTCTCCAAACATAATATCAAATTCTGCTTGTTTAAAAGGAGCTGCCACTTTATTTTTTACAACTTTTACTTTTACTCTATTCCCAATAGAATTTTCACCTTGTTTAAGTGTAGCAATTCTTCTAATATCAAGTCTTACTGAAGAGTAGAATTTTAGGGCATTCCCTCCAGTTGTTGTTTCAGGACTTCCATATCCAGTCATTCCTATTTTCATTCTTATTTGGTTGATAAAAATAACTGTACAATTCATCTTATTTAATAAACCAGTTACTTTTCTTAAAGCTTTACTCATAAGTCTAGCTTGAACACCAACTTGTTGATCATCCATATCTCCATCTATTTCTACTTTTGGAGTAAGAGCTGCAACAGAGTCAATAACAACTAAATCAACTGCACCACTTCTAATAACTGTTTCAAGAATTTCTAATGCTTGTTCTCCAAAGTCTGGTTGAGATACAAGTAAATTGTCTGTATCTACTCCAATATCTTTTGCATATTTAACATCAAGAGCATGCTCAGCATCAATAAATGCACAAACTCCACCAGCTTTTTGGCATTCTGCAATTGCATGAAGTGTTAATGTTGTTTTTCCTGAACTTTCTGGCCCATAAATTTCTATAACTCTACCTTTAGGAAGTCCACCAACTCCAAGTGCTAAATCAAGTCCTAAAGAACCTGTGCTAATTGTTTCAGTAGGAACAACAACTTTATCACCAAGTCTAATAAGTGTACCTTTCCCAAATGTTTTATCAATTTGTTTGATAGCTAATTCTAAAGATTTTTTTTGATTCTCATCCATAATATTTCCTATGTTGATTTGATTTGTTATATTTTATGTTGGGATTTTAGCAGATTTTTTTTAAAGTCTTAATTTTTATTACAATTTGTAATATTTTTATTTTAAAATATCTTCAATTCCTTCTTGCTCAATTTTTTCAATAGTTTCAATAGTTTTTATATGAGCATTAACTCTTTTTTTCATTGTATATGATTTTATATGTTTTGCTAAAATTTTTGTATATTTTTTGTAGTTTCTAGAATCTTTTTCAAAAGTTGTAAGTTTTTTCTGAATTTTAATAATATCTTGTGGAATAGTGTAATCATGCATTAATTAAAAATACCTTTTTTATAAAATTGTAAAATATTATTACATATACTTTATTAAAATATTAATTAAATGTAATGTTTGATATTATAATCTTAAGTATTTAGAATAAGAAAGGTATTTCAGATGTTTAATGATAAAAATATCTTAATAACTGGTGGAACAGGTAGTTTTGGTAAAAAATATACAAAAATTTTGCTAGAAAATTATAAACCAAATAAAATTATAATTTATTCAAGAGACGAACTTAAACAATATGATATGTCACAAGAATTTGATGATAAATGTATGAGATATTTCATTGGGGATGTAAGAGATGCTGATAGATTAAAAAAAGCTATGAGAGATGTGGATTTTGTTATTCATGCAGCAGCACTTAAACATGTACCAATTGCTGAATATAATCCAATGGAGTGTATAAAAACAAATATTTATGGTGCTCAAAATGTAATTGATGCTGCACTAGAAAATGGAGTTTCAAAAATAATTGCACTTTCAACTGATAAAGCTGCAAATCCTGTGAATCTTTATGGTGCTACAAAATTAGCTTCTGATAAACTTTTTGTTGCAGCAAATAATCTTGTTGGAACTCAAGATACTCAGTTTTCAGTTGTAAGATATGGAAATGTTATAGGTAGTAGGGGATCAGTTGTTCCTTATTTTCAAAAACTTATTAGTGAAGGAAGTGCTTTTTTACCAATTACTGATGAGAAAATGACAAGATTTATGATTACACTTGAAGATGGCGTAAATTTTGTACTTAAAAATTTTGAGAGAATGCAAGGTGGAGAGATTTTTGTACCAAAAATTCCATCTATGAAAATAGTTGATTTAGCAGATGCTATGGCTCCTTCTTTAGAAAGAAAAATAATTGGAATTAGACCTGGCGAAAAACTTCATGAAATTATGTGTCCTGCTGATGATAGTCATTTAACTTTTGAATTTGATGACCATTTTGTAATAGCTCCAACTATTACTTTTACAAAAAGAAGAGATTATGATCATAATATTCTTGAAGAATTAGGTAAAAAAGTAGCTCAAGGATTTGAATATAACTCTGGAAATAATAAAGAGTGGTTAGAAAAAGAAGAGTTAATAAAACTAATAAAAGAGATATAAATGAATTTTATACCTTATGGAAAACAGACAATTAGTGAAAATGATATTGAAGCTGTTGTTGAAGTTTTAAAATCTGATTTTTTGACAACAGGTCCAAAAGTAAAAGAGTTTGAAGAAAAAATCGCTTCTTATTGCAACGCAAAATATTGTGTTGCTGTATCAAATGGAACAGTAGCTCTTCATTTAGCTTCAATAGTTTTATTAAATGAAAATGATAAAGTATTAACAACTCCAAACTCTTTTTTAGCAACTTCAAACTCTATTTTATATGTTAATGCAAAACCTATTTTTGTTGATATTAAAGAAGATGGAAATATAGATTTAGATTTGTGTGAAGAAGAACTTAAGAAAGATTCTTCAATAAAAGCAATTTATGTTGTTCATTTTTCTGGGAATCCTGTAAATCAACTAAAATTAAAATATTTAAAAGAAAAATATAATATTAAAATATTAGAAGATTGTGCTCATAGTATAGGTGCAAGTTTTGAAGGTATAAAAGCAGGGAGCTGCACTAACAGTGATTGTTCAATATTCTCTTTTCATCCTGTTAAACATATAACAACTGGTGAGGGTGGTGCAATTACTACAAATTCAAAAGAGATTTATGAAAAACTTCTTCTTTTAAGGGGACATGGTATGAGTCCAAGAGCTGATATTGCTCCTTGGCATTATGATATGGTTGAACTTGGATTTAATTATAGATTAACAGATATTTCATGTGCCTTGGGTTTATCTCAATTAAAAAAACTTGATAGCTTTTTATATCTTAGACGTTCTATTGCAAAAAGATATGATGATTTTTTTTCAAAAACAGATTTTATAATTCCTCTTTATGAATTTACAAATAATAGTGCTTATCATTTATATGTAATAAAAATAGATTTTGAAAAATTTAATATAGATAAAAAAGAGTTAGTTTTAAAAATGAGAGAAAGTAATATCGGTTTACAACTTCATTATATTCCTATAAACAAACAACCATATTATAAAAATTTAGGGTTTGGAAATGAAATCACTCCTGTTATGGATGAATATTATAAAAAAGCTATAAGTTTACCTATTTATCCAAATTTATCCCATGAAGAACAAAATTATGTTTGTGAAAAAATATTGGAAATCTTAAAGTGAATATTAATCTTATAGAATCTCAAGCAGTTGAATTTAAACAAATATGGAAAGATGAATATCTAAAAACAATTTGTGCATTTGCAAATAGTGAGGGTGGAGTTTTATATATCGGTTTAAATGATGCTGCTGTGGTTTTAGGGATTGAAAATATAGAAGAATTAATAGAAATACTTCCAAATAAAATAAATAATCGTTTGGGATTAGTTGTAGATATTTTTCAAAAAAATTTAGAAAATAAGAATTATTTAGAAATAAAAGTGAATAAAACCTATGCACCAATTTCACACAATGGTAAATTTTATATAAGAAGTGGAAGTAATACCATAGAGTTAAATGGTGGAAATCTTACAAATTTTTTACTCAAAAAGTATGGTAAAACTTGGGACGATGTGGTTGAAGAGAGATTTACTTTAGATGAGATAGATTTAAAAACTATTGAGAAGTTTAAAAAACTAGCAAAAGATAGAGTTCCTGATATAATAAATGAAGATAATTTAGAAGAGCTTTTACGAAAATTAAATTTATATGAGGGAAATTATCTAAAAAGAGCAGCTATTTTGCTTTTCTCTAAAAATCCACAGCAGTATTATATTCAATCACACTCAAAAATAGGAAGATTTTTAAGTGAAACAGATATACAAAGTAGTGATATAGTAGAGGGAAATTTGATAAATCAAGTAGATATGATACTTGATATTTTAAGACTTAAATATCTAAAAGCTTATATCTCTTATGAGGGAGTTCATAGAAGGGAAAAACTAGAATATCCCTATGAAGCTTTAAGAGAAGCAGTTATAAATGCTTTGATTCATAGAGACTATACAAATACCTCAAATTTACAAATAAGAGTTTATGATGATAAACTTGTTCTTTATAATGGTGCAACATTAAATCCTGAAGTTCCAATTGAAAAATTTGATAAACCACATCAATCAAAACCATTTAATCCAACTATGGCATCTGTATTTTACAAGTGTGGATTTATAGAAAACTGGGGAAAAGGAACTATAAATATTATAAATGAATGTTTAGAATATGGTCTTCCAAAACCAACTTTTGAGTATGAGTGGGAGGCTGTTAGAACAACTTTTTATAAAAGAGTTGATAGAAAAACAATAAATGTCGGTATAAATGTCGGTGTAAATGTCGGTGTAAATGTCGGTGTAAATGAAATATATGAGTATATAAAACAAAATCAACCTATAAGAGCAAAGGCAATATCAAATTATTTTCCACAAATAACACAGAGAACGATAGAAAGATACATTAAACAACTTAAAGATGAAAATAAAATAGAATTTAGAGGAATACCAAAAACAGGAGGATATTTTGCAAAATAGTTGTGTTGCAATAATTCCAGCAAGAGGTGGAAGTAAAAGAATTCCTAGAAAAAATATAAAAGATTTTTTTGGAAAACCTTTGATAGCTTACAGCATAGAAGTTGCTTTAAAATCAAATCTTTTTGATAAAGTTATTGTTTCAACCGATGATGAAGAAATTGCACAAATTTCAAAAAAATATGGTGCAACTGTACCTTTTTTACGTCCTAAAAAGTTGAGTGATGACTTTACAGGAACAGGTGCAGTTGTAAATCATGCTTTAGAGTATTTAAAAAGTGTTGGTGAAGACTACGATTTTATTTGTACTATTTATGCAACAGCACCTTTTTTAGATGAAAAATATTTGATTGAAGGTTTTGAAAAACTAAAAAAATCAAATGCAAAAAGTGCTTTTTCAGGTACATCTATGCCATTTCCAATTCAAAGAACTTTTAAAATCACGCAAGATGAAAGATGTGAAATGTTTTGGCCTGAAAATTTTATGAAACGTAGTCAAGACCTAGAAGAAGCTTATCAAGATGCTGGGCAGTTTTATTGGACGAATTTAAATATCAAATCAGATGAGATTATTTTTGGAAAAGATTCTGTACCTATAATATTACCACGATACTTGGTACAGGACATAGATACATTTGAAGATTGGGTAAGAGCTGAATATATGTATGAAGCTATTTTAAAATCAGGAAGCAAGTAGTATATTATGAAAAAAAGAGAATTAAGAATAATCAATTTTATATATTTAAATGAAGATAAATATAATCAAATCTTAGAGTATAGAAATCAAGAATTTATTAGAAAAATATCTGTTAACAAGAATATTATAAGTAAAGAAGAACATAAAAATTATTTTGAATTATTAAAAAATGCAGATAAATATTTCTCTTTTCTAATTACAATCAATGAAAAAGATTATGGGGTTATTAGTTTAAAAAAGATTACAGATGATACTTATTATATTGGAGATTATTTAGTAAAAGAAGAGTATAAATTTGAAGGGGGAGGAATAGTAAATAGAATTTGTATTAGTTATATATCAACTATATTGAACATAAAATATTTAAAGTCTAAGCAACTTATAGATAATACAAGGGGAAATAGATTAGGAGGTGTTAAAACTATTGAAATTATCAGATGTGAAAATAGTGACTTTAATGAGATAAGAGTTGTAGTAGATAATTTTTATGATGAAAGCATCATTAACTCTAAATCAAGAATTTTATTTGACAAGCTTTATGATATAAAAGATTGTCAAATATAGAAGGAGTATAAAAAAATTTGAGACCGTTAAATATTCCATCTCAAAGTAATTCTAATAGAAAAAATCCTATCACACCAGAACTTAAATTTTAAGTTCACTATCTAATCTACTTTCAAAAAATATAGCAAGTTGAGAGATTATTAAGCTCCAGTTATGAACAGATTCTGTAATATTTGTAGTATAAATTATTATTTGGATAAATTTGAGATATTTAAGAAATGTAGTTAATTCATTCTAATTATTTAACCAAGATTGTAAAATATGAGGATATTTTTTTGGATCAAATATCATTAAATTCTATCAGTAATAATTGTACATCTTTTTCTGTTTTTGTAATATAAATTGTTTTTAGATTACGAAAAATTTCTTTTTTGCCTTTAAAAGATACAAATCTTAAAGAGCTTATAATTTCTCAAGGAGAGTAGAAGAGTGATTTTTTATTATATCCATTTCCATAGTTTGAATTTTTTGATTCTTGATATTTTTCATAACCGAGATGAGAAGTAAATTTTTCTAAAATACTATCTAATGATATTTTTTCTCTTCTTTTACTTGTTTTCATAGTTCTTCTTTATTTAATTGTAAATCATTTAAATAAATTTACACAGGTATTTTTATACTAGCCATATAAAGTATTATTTTAGAAATTTGTTACTATCATTTCACAAAAATCAAATTCTCCTAAGTTCATAACTATTCCAGAATAAGATAATCCAGCACCAAATCCAGCTAACATAGATCTATAATTATTTTTTAAAATTGTATCTTTTACATTATGACAAATACAAACTGGAATTGTAGAACTACTAGAATTTCCATAAAAGGTAACCACATTACTTGGAACTTTATTTTCAGAGACTTCAATTTTTTGCGCTAATTTATCTACCATAAATTTATTTGGTTGATGAAAAAAGTAGTAGTCTAAATCATCTTTGTTGGTTTGAGCTAATTCTAAAGTTTCATTGATATATTTTGGTACATCTTGCATAACATATTGAAAAACAGCTTGACCGTCCATATGAATACTATTTAAGTTATTATTAAAACTATATTTTTCACTACTAAATCTAATTTTATCTTCTGGCGTTATTTCCCTAAATCCTAAGCCAGGAAAAACTAAAGCATCATAAGATTTTGCATCAACAATTGAATGATAGTAAATAGGAAGTTTTTTATCACAATTTTCTACTATCGTTATACAAATAGCATCCCCTGAAAGTGGGTATCCACTTGTATTACTTCTATCAGGATTTCTAACCATCACATCACCAGTTATTAAAACTACTTTTTTCATATTATCATTATTTAAAAGCATAAAAGCTTGTAATAAACCATTTACAAAACCTGCACATTGTTGGTTTGTATCCATACAAAAAACACTATTATCCAAATCCAATTCACTCATTATTAAATTAGAAGTTGCTGGCATTAAATAGTCTGGGGTAGAAGTCGAAACAACTATTGCAGATATATCATCTTTAATTAAAAGTTTTTTTTCAAACATTAATTTTAAACCATAAATTGCTACTTTTGAAAGATATGTATCAGGCTTAAAAAATCTATGTCTATCGTAACCCATAGTTTTTTGAAGCTTTCTATTCTGCTTTTCTGATAAGTTATTATATTTCATATCATCTTCAAATGTATATTCAGTTTCAGGTAACAAAGTAACTATACCAGATATTTTTTTACCATAAAATGTTGTTTTCATGATTTACTCCTAATTATTTTTATATAAAAATATTGTACAAGTTATTCCATCTAGAACTGCACCCATTTTTAAATTTACTTTTAAGTTTCTATTTGATTTATCAATCCAACCATAAGATTTGAAATTCTTAAAATTTTCTATATTTAAGTCTTGTAAATAGCTATCAATTGATTTGTGTATATCTATAGTGTATTTTGGCTTTCTATACTCTTTTTTTATCCAAGTCATTCTTGAATATAAAGCACCTTTTAAATATTCATAAATCTGTATTAAAATTATTTGATTATCTAAGGTTTTGATAACAATAGATTTATTGGAAATAAGCTTTAATAACTCTTCTTCTGTAGGTATATCATCTTTTAAAATATCAAATTCTTTGTGCATAATATCTAAAAGTTGATCTTTATTATCTAAAGTTGCTAGCTCATATTGTTCTTTATCTTCTTTATCTTCTTTAAATATAATTTTACCTTGAATAAGCCTTACTAATTCAGAATAAATTTCAAAACCTATTTCAAGTAAAGTATTTGATATCTGACTTAATCCTTTATCATTTTTTGTAGTAAATTCTAAAACTACTTTATTAGATAAAGAGTATTCCCTTAATAAATCTTTAGCAAATATTATATCTTCTAAATTATCAACATAGTAATAAAATTTATAAAATTTATTTGCTTTGTAAAATACAAAAACACAAGTATTTATTAAATAAAAATCTGCTTTACTATCTTCTATCCAATCACAAATTTCATTAAAAAATGAAAAACAATTTGTTTTTTTATTCCTTGATGAAATAATATCCTTAATCTTTATAGTCTCATTATTATCCATCATGATTATAAGACTCCACCACTTTTTTCTATAAGATTTTCTATAGCTTTTATACTACAAAAATTTTCTGGCAATATATCGCTTCCATCTATTCTAATATCAAAATTCTCTTCCAAATCAGTTACTAAAGTTATAATATCAAAACTATCAAGCATACCTGCTTCAATAAAATCTATATCTTCTAAAAAATCATATTCTGGTCTAATATCAATCAATATTCCTCTTATTTTTTCCATTTTTATCTCCTTATTTTGTGTTCAATTTATTTTATAAATTTCTCCTACTATAAATTTAGCATATTCACTCACTATATAACTTGCCATAGAAGAAATCCTTTGCATCAATTCATTACTATTTTCATTAAAATCATATTTATATTTATTGTCAATAGCTAGGCTATTTACTCTTATATTTTGTTCAAAAAGCTCTAAAGATAAAGTTTTTGACATATTTAAAGCAGATATTTGATTTGAATTTGATGATATATATAAAACAGATAAATTATTTATATTTTGTTTTTTTGAAGATATAGCTTTAATAAAGTTTATATATGAAGTAACATTTTTATTAAATATATTTTGAAGTTTATTATGATCAATTAGGTATAAATTATCAATTTGTTCATCTGCAAAATGTATATAAATATCAGTATTTTCAACTGAATTTTCTATATCTTTAATATTTGTAAAATTCAAATATTTATTATTATCTCCTTGAAGTAGAGATAAAATCTCTTTTGCTAAGCTTTCATTTTCATTTATCAGTAAAATATTAGCTCCTAAATTATTTAATTTAATAGCTATATCTTTTTCAAAACCTAAATTATTTCCTATAATTAAAACTTTCTTATTTTTAAAAGATATCATATTAAACAACCTCTTACATCAAAGCATTGTCCTGTAATATTATTTGAGTATTCACTTAAAAGAAAAGCAATTTGTGTAGCAATACTTTTGTTTGATATCGGTCCTGTTTGCATTCGATTTATTGTATCTTGTATAGCCTCTGGTAAGTTATCAAAAAGTATATCTTCTGGTAGTAAAGCAGCTGGTCTTATAGAATTTATTTTAATATTTTTTGAACTAAGTTCTTTTGCTAAAACTTTTATACTACTATCCATAGCTCCCTTGCTTGCACTGTATGCTAACTGTCCTTTTTCTCCGTTTATAGAAGCTATAGAGGATAAAGATACTATACTTGCTTTTTCTTCACAAATTCTTTTATCACTAAAACAACGAACAATTTCGATAAAAGAGTAAAAATTTATTAGCATTAAATTATGTAAAAAATCTATTTTTGTATTTTTTAAAGGTCTTATTGGAAAAATACCAGTACAGTAAACTAGTCCAAATAATTTATTTCCATCTATCGCAACAATTTTTTTCATAAAATTTGAAATATCATCTATATTTTCTACATCAAATGGCAAAAGATAATGTCCATTACCTTTTAACTCAAATAATATTTCATTTAAAATAGCTTCATTTTTCCCACTAAGTATTAATTTAGCTCCCAAACTGTCTAAAGTAAGTGCAACTTGCTTACCAATATAACCAGTTGCTCCCATAATCAATATTTTTTTATTTACTAAATTAAACATCTAATCTCTTTAATTATTTCATACTATCTAATATATCTTGAACAGTTCTAAAGTTTTTTATATCATTCGGATTAGCAACTACACCAAATTCTTCATCCATCATAACAACATAGGAAATAGCAGCTAAAGAATCCCACTCTTCTAAATCATCTAATAAAGTTTCTGGAGTAAAATCTGTTACTTCTAATTCAAATAAATCTGCTAAAAGTTCTATTTTATGTTCTAAATTCATTATAATCCCCAATATTTTTTAATTAATTATATCAAAATAATATAAAATATATTACAATCCTACAAAGAATAATTGTAAGCCTTTTTATAAAGAATAACTTAAATTAAAGGAAAATTTTAAAAAGACAATAGTTTTTTAACAATGTATTTTTTAAGAACATTGCAAGTTTAAAAAACTTGCTGATGTTTGATTTTGGAAGCACTATTTTTATGCAATTATCTAGAATTTTGCTAGTAGTGTTTCTATGATCAAACAAGTTTAAATGTTTGGTTGGCAATTAGTATAGTGATAGCTTTTTTGAATGCTATCTTTAGATTTTAGTACTAACTTGTGATCTTTTATAATTTACTGTTTATGACTTAGAAAAAACACGAGCTGGATCATAAGGGGTGTTGTATCTAAAAATGGAATAGATAATAGTTGCTAGTTTTCTTGAAACAGCAATAAGTCCTTCTTGTTTAGATTTTCCTTGAGATTTTTTAGTATCATAATATTGCTTGAGCTCTTTATTGTGTATCATACAACTTACACTTGCCATATAAAGAGCATGTTTTGCTAGTGATGAACCTCTACGACTTAAATGACCTGTTGATTTAGAATTACCTGAACTATTTTCTGTTGGAAATAGTCCAAGATACCCTATAAATTTAATAGGTGTTGTAAATCTTGATAAATCACCACATTCACTAATAACTGCAGCAATAGTTTTAGATGAAACACCTGGAATAGTTTTTAAGTTCTCAATCAATGAATTAGTTGGAACATCTTTTTCTTCTTTAATACCATTGTTTTCAAGTAAAGCTAATATTTCATCTTCTAAAATAGATAACTCATCTTGATAGATTTTAAGAAGTCTAATAGAACTTTTAATAGCTATGGCTCTTGCATCTTTGGCTTTACCAGAATAGATAGAATTTTTTGCAAGTTCTAAAACTTTTAGGGCTTTTTCACTATTAAAGCTATTTCCTTGAATATGTCTAAATATCTTAAGTATTCTATCAACACTACTATGTTTATAATGATGTGCAGTTGGATATTTATCCAAAAGTGCAAGTCCTGTGATACTAAATATATCAATAAAATTTTCAAGTTCGGGAAATGTAACTGTTACTTGAGTAATAATTCGTTTTTTTACCTCTTTCATATCTGATTGAATAGAAGCACGATTACGATACAAAGTTCTTAAACTTTGATATTCATCATCAGTTACATAACCTGAACTAAATTTGCCATCTTTTAGGAAGAGTGCAATAATCCAAGAATCAATATTGTCATTTTTTACTTTTTTCATTGTGTGTTGTTCTCTATATCTGGTTGTTTGAAATGGATTTAATAGTTTAACATTAAACCCATGAGCATTTAAAAACTCTAAAAGATTTTCACCATAAATTCCAGTTGCTTCAAGACCAATTATAAAATCGTTTGGATTTGATGAGATAGCTTCAAGTTTAACAATAAACTTTGAAAATCCATCAATACAATTTGTAACCCTTATAGGTTTAGTAGTAATTTTTTTCTCACTATCATCAATGATAGTAACAACATGAAAATTTTTAGCAATATCAATTCCAACATAATACATCTTTTTATACCTCAGTTTATAATAATCTTTAGTTGTTCTAGCCTAAGCTAGATTCACAGCCTCGTTAATCTATAAGTAGTAAGTGCTATACAGCTACCTCTACAGCTTTTAATAAATGATTAACAACTAAAGATATCAACAGGCTTAAATGATGTAGTTTGGTTAGAAGAAATATTAATTTAATTCATCATTGCTACAAGGAGAAAAATGTTGTTATATCTAAAGTCATAGACTGTAAAAAGTAAAAGATTTGAAGTTAGTACTTCAATCTTAGAAGAATATATTTTTTAGTTAAAAACTAGATGATATATTCATAAAATTAATTATACGAGGAGTAATTTATGTTTGGGAATGAACATTTTAATAATTTGATTGAAGTTTTATTTGATACACAAAATAATCAATTTGATAATTTATACGAAAAAGAGAAGATTGAGCGATTTAAAAACTTATGTAAAACAAAAAAACTAGTTGTTTTTGGAACAGGATATTATTTAAAATCAATAGTAAAATATTTTAAACTAAATTTTGATGTTGATGTTTATGGAGTTTATGATTGGGTAGAAGAGGTGAAAACACAAGAAGGTAAATTTGCAAATATTGCAGATTATCAATATCTAGATTTAGAAAAATACTATAAATATAGAGATAAAGTAAAATTAATATCAAAAGAGGAGTTTTATGAAAAGTCAGAAGATATTGTAATATTTATAAATACAGATATTTATCCTTCTCTTCCAATGGCTCTTTATAGTTTAGGATTTAAAAATATCTATACAATAAGAAATTTGTTAAAAAATTTTTTGCCAATAGAAATTCTTACAAAACAAAAATTTGATGAATTTGAATTAAATAGATTAAATTACTCATTTACTACTTCAGAAATAGCGAATATTATAACTTTATATAATTTATTAGAAGATGAAAAATCTAAAAATGTTTTTATGGATATATTAAAATTCAAATTAACTGAAGACTATTTTTACACTATTTCTACAAAAGATAAAGCATCATCGCAATATTTTGATAAAGAAGTTATAAATATAAGTGATGACGAAGTTTTCATTGATTGTGGTGGTTATAATGGAGATACTATAGCGTCTTTTCTAAAATTTACAAATGGTAAATTTAAACATATTTATAGTTATGAGCCTGAAGAGGTTAATTTTAAAAAATTAAATGATTATATTTCTTCATTAGAATCTAAAGATAAAATTACAACAATTAAAGCAGGAGTTTATTATAAAAATAAAACTTTTTATTTAAGTGGACAAAGCTCGGCTACAACATGTACAGAAACCATAACAGATAAAAAAGCAGAAGTTATCTCTATTGATGAATCAATAAATCATATTCCAACTTTTATAAAAATGGATATAGAATCTTTTGAAATTCAAGCTCTTTTAGGAGCAATAAAAAATATAAAAGAGCATAAACCAAAATTAGCAATATGTATTTATCATAAATTTGATGATTTATGGAATATTCCACTTTTATTAAAACAGTGGTTACCTGATTATAAATTTAAAATGAGACATTATGGCTCTACTCAAGAGGAGACAGTTATATATGCTATTCCAAGATGAGATAATTTAAAAGGAAATATATGAAAACAAATATCTTGGAGTATTTAGAAAATACAGTAAAAACATACCCAAATAAAACAGCAATAATTGATGAAAAAGGTAATATATCTTTTAAATGTTTACAAAAACAATCTAAAAATATTGCTTCATATTTACAATTAAAGAATATAGATCGAAATTTACCAATTGGTGTATTTTTACCAAAATCTATTGAAGCAATTAAATCATTTTTAGGAATAGTTTATAATGGAGATTTCTATGTACCTTTAGATATAAAAAATCCTATTTCAAGAGTTGAAGCCATTATAAAAAAATTAGAAATAAAATATGTTATTACAAATATAAATAGTGCAAAATTACTAAAAGATTTAAATCTTAATATAGAAATAATTTTATTGGATAATATTGAAATTGAAAATGAAGTAGGGTTTAATTTTACAAATTATAATTTATCAATAGATACAAATCCTGCGTATATAATTAATACTTCAGGTTCAACTGGCACACCTAAAGGTGTAGTTGTTTCTCATAAATCTATAATAGATTATATAGATTGGGCTATTGATACTTTTAAAATAGATAGTAGTTTTAAAATTGGAAATCAAGCTCCATTTATTTTTGATAACTCTGTTCTTGATATCTATTTAATGTTATCGACTGGAGCTACTTTGAATTTAATTCCAGAAAATCTATTTATGTTTCCTGTGAAATTAGTTGATTATCTTGAAAAAGAGTCAATTAATTTTATTTTTTGGGTTCCTTCTATTATGGCCAATATTGTTACTTTAGATTTATTAAAAAATAGAAATTTAGAATTAAGATTTGTAAGTTTTGCAGGTGAAGTAATGCCAACAAAAATAATGAATTATTGGAAAAATTATATTCCAAATGCACTATTTGTAAACTTATATGGACCTACTGAAATTACAGTTGATTGTACATATTTTATAGTGAATAGAGATTTTAAAGATGATGAACCACTTCCTATTGGTTTTGCTTGTAAAAATACAGATATCTTAGTTCTTGACCAAGAAGATAAGCTTATAATAGAAGCAAATAAAATAGGAGAACTTTGTGTAAGAGGTAGCTCTTTAGCACTTGGATATTATAATGATCCAGAAAAAACTGCTCTTACATTTACTCAAAATCCATTAAATAAAGCTTATCCAGAGAAGATTTATAGAACGGGAGATATTGTTTACTACAATGAAAAAGGTGAATTAATCTATAAAGGAAGAAAAGATTTTCAGATAAAACATATGGGATATAGAATAGAGTTAGGTGAGATTGAAACAGCAATTTTGGCTATAAATGGAGTTGATAATGCTTGTGTTTTATATGATAATGAAAATAAAAATATAGTTTTGATTTATGAGTCTACAATGAAAAATACTCAAAGAGACATATTATTAGAACTTCATAGTAAATTACCAAAATATATGCTTCCTACAAAATTTATTTTACTTGAGGCAATGCCTTTAAATATAAATGGTAAAATTGATAGGAATAGATTAAAAGAATTTTTAGTTTAAAAGGAATTAGATGTTAAATATTGATAAAAATTTTAATGAGATAATTGAAGTTCTATTTGATACACAAAATGAAAAATTTGACCATAAATTCGAAGAAGAGAAACTTGAAAGATTTAAACAGTTATGTAAAACAAAAAAGTTTATTTTTTTTGGAACGGGATACTATTTAAAATCAATAGTAAAATATTTTAAACTAAATTTTGGTGTTGATGTTTATGGAGCTTATGATTGGGTAGAAGAAGAGATAAAAACTAAAAGTGGAGTATTTTCAAATAGTTTAGATTATAAATACTTAGATTTAGAAAAATACTATAAATATAGAGATAAAGTAAAATTAATAAGTAAAGAAGAATTTTATGAAAACCCTGATGATGTTGTAATTTTTCTTAATACAGATTCTTACGCATATCTTACTCATACTTTTTATAGAAGTGGATTTAAACATATGTATTGTATGAGAAGTTTGGCAAAAAACCTTCTATCATTAAATCTTATAGAAAAAAAACAAAAAGGCTTTGATGAATATGATTTAAATAAATTAAACCATAAATTTACTGCTTCTGAAATAGTAAATATCATAACTCTATACAATTTATTAGAAGATAAAAAGTCAAAAGAGGTTTTTGCTGCTATTTTAAAATTTAAATTGACTGAAGACTATTTTTACCCAATTTTAGTTAAAGATGATACTTCATTACAATATTTTGATAAAGAAGTTTTAACTCTTTGTGAAGATGAAGTTTTTATTGATTGTGGTGCTTATACTGGTGATACAATAGCATCTTTTTTAAAAGTTACAAATGAAAAATTTAAACATATATATAGTTATGAACCTGAAAAAAATACTTTTGAAGAGTTAAAAAGATATGTAGATACGTTAGAACAAAAAGATAAAATTACAATAATTAATGCTGGAACTTACTATAAGAATAAAACTTTTTATCTTCATGGAGAAGGAGTTGGAGTATCTTGTACGAATGAAGTTACAAATAGAAAAACTGAAGTTGTCTCAATAGATGAAACAATAAATCATATTCCAACTTTTATAAAAATGGATATACAAACTTTTGAAATTCAAGCTCTATTAGGCGGAATAAATAATATTATAAAATATAAACCTAAATTAGCAATCTCAATTTATCATAAATTTGATGATTTATGGAATATACCTCTTTTATTAAAACAGTGGTTACCTGAATACAGATTAATAATGCGACATTATGAGTGTACTCAAGAAGAGACTATTATCTATGCTATTCCAAAGTAAGAGGATTATTTTTTTTATTTTTGAGACGGTTTAAAAATCTGTATTAAGTAAGGGAGAGTTCAAGATTTTGTGTCAGCATCTAGTAATTTTTTAATGTTTTATCTAGTTTTCTTTCAAAAAGTATATTGAGAGATTGAGAAATTGTTAAACTCTAATTTCTAACTGGCATTGTACACTTTTTTGAAGTACTTTGGATCCCGATAAAAAGTAGTTTTAAGCTATTATCATTTGGAAATCCACATTTTGTTTTAGTCAAATTTCTAAATTGTCTATGAACTGATTTTATTAGATTTGTTGTGTAAATTACTTTTCTTATATTTTCTGGATATTGAAAATAGACTGTTAAATTTTCCTATATATTTTATCAGATTGACACAGATTTTTTAATACTTCCTCTTATTTTTTTAAATCTATCTGTAAAATTTATTTTATCTACAATATTAACTTTTGTAGGTATTTTGTAATTATCTAGTTTATCTTTACAAAATTTTCTAATCAAAACTTTTATATTTGATATATCTTCTTTTAATACAACATCACAAATCACTGTTTGTCCTGTAATTAAATTTTTTTCTCCATAAACTATACAATCTTCAATCTCTTTCATATATAAAATAACAGACTCAACTTCACTTGGTAAAACTTTTTGCCCACCTACATTTATAACTTCTTTATTTCTTCCAATTATTTTTATGTAACCATCATCTAAAGTTTCTACTAAATCACCAGTCTTAAACCAACCATCTTTAGTAAAACTATCCATTGATGAGTTTAAATATCCTAAAATTTGAGTTTTACTTTTTAGCCAAAGCTCATTTTCTACTATTTTATACTCTAAATCTAGATTTTCTATTTTCATAAAAGTAGAGTTTGAAGATTTTGATTTTGTATTTGCAATTCCTGTTTCACTTGTGCCAAATGTTTGTAGAAACTTTACTTTAGGAAAACTATTTTTTAATCTAATTAATAGACTATCTGGCATAGTTTCTGTGCCATAAGTAATCATTTTTAAACTACTTAAATCATATTTATTATGTGAATTATTCATTAAAATAAGATTTAAAAAAGTTGGACTAGAGGGTAAAACTGTAATTTTATAATCTTGAATTAATTTACAAATATCATCAGGATTTCTATTTTCTGGAATTATCATAGTAGAACCAATTGAAAGAATATTTAATAAAGTATTTAATCCTCCAATATGGTCAAACATTAGGAATACAATCATATTAAGAGATTTCTTTTTTTTATTTTTGTAAGAGTTTAATAAGATATCAAAGTCATGTATCATAGCTTTTGGCTTAGCTGTACTTCCACTTGAAAATAATATAAGTCCAGAACTGTTTTTTTCTTGAAGATCTTTTATAATCTGATGCTTTTCTTTTGGAATATTATTTTCAACAACATATTTTTCATCAACGATTCTTATTATCTTATCACAAAAAGACTCTTCAATTTTATCTTTTATCTCATTTTCTGCTACAGATGTAATTGGTACAATAATATTTCTATTTTTAGATAAAGCAAAAAGTACGGCTATGGATTCAAAAGAATAATCTCCAATTATTGCTATAACTTCATTTTTAGCAACATTTGAGATTATCTCTTTTTCTATTTTTTTAATTTGTAAAAAAAGTTGCAAATATGTATAACTTCTATTTTTATAGTTTATAGCTATTTTATTTCCAAATATTTTAAAATTATCAAAAATCCAATTTATCAATTATTTACTCCGCCTAAATATATTATTTGCCCCGTTATAAAATCACTTTTTTCATCACAAAAAAATTCAATAGCATTTATTATATCTTCAAAAGTTCCAAACCTTTTTATAGCTTGTTTATTTAAAAGCTCTGCTATTTTTTCTTTTGGAATAGCCTTTATTAAATCTGTTTGTATTGGTGTTGGACCTATTGCATTTACAGTAATTCCATATGAAGCAACTTCTTTAGCTATAGTTTGAGTAAAGTTTTCAATAGCAGCTTTACTTGCAGCATAAATTGCCTCACCTTCAAGTCTTAGAGGTTTTGCAACTGTTGTATAGTTTACTATTCTTCCAAATTTTTGTTTCATCATTACTTTTGAAACTTCTCTTGTAAAAAGAAAAGTACCAAAAAAATTTGTAGCAAAAATATTTTGTACACTTTGATATGATGTTGTTATAAAATGATTCATAGAAGCAATTCCAGCATTATTTAACAGAATATCAATTTTCCCGAACTCTTTTTTTATGCTTCTAATCATCTCAACAATAGCTTTTTCATCACAAACATCTAAATCAAAATGTCTATAGTTTTTATCATTAATTGAACTTTTTGTTCTACTACAACCAATTACAATATAGTTTTTTAATAAATAATATTGAACTAAAAATTTACCTATACCTTTACTTGTACCAGTTATAACTACAACTTTATTCATATCATTCTTCTAAAAGATTTTGAATGTATTTTGCTAAAGTCTCTACATCTCTAAAAGGTGAAGTTCTTTGGCTCATCGCTTTCTCATCTGCTAATACTATATTTTTTGAAAATTTATCTGATATTTTTTCTTCAATATCTGTTATTAAATAAACCAAACCTATACTGTCTAAAACACTTTTTTCACCATAAAGTCTTGTTTGTGCTGTACAATTCTTTAATTCACTACTTCCTAACGATTGATTATATTCTTTTAAAGATTCTATTATTATATTCTCAATTTTTTCTAAACTCATATTGTTTCCTTATTTTTAATAAAAATATAGTTTTTAGTTCCATCTATTTTATAACCTAATAAAGTATTTAGCTTTATGGCTTCTAAATTTTTATCATCAACCCAAGCAGAATAGATATTTCCATCCTTTGGAGAAGTTGAAGCCAACATATAACCTATTAATCCTGGTCTATGATTAGGATGAACACAAGATAATCTAAAGTAATAATTTTTATGTCTTTTTTCATAAATTGATACACCTGCTAACTTATTATCAACTTTTATAATAAAAACTTCTTTTTTTAAAATTAACTCAATAAGTTCATCATTACTTGGAATATAATCACCTAAAGGATCAAAAGTTTCATTAATTAATGTTGATATATCTTCCATATCTTCTATATTTGCTATTTTTACTATATCAAAATTTTTATTTTTCTTGTCTGTTCTATATCTTGAATAAATTTTATAAGGTTTAAATCCAATTTTTGTATAAATACCTTCATCTATTTCTCTACATGAAATTATTTCAATAATAACAGGTTGTTTATATAAACCAAAAAAATCATTTAAATTATTTAAATTTTTATAATCATTTACAAAGTAATAAAACTTGTAAAAACCAGAATACTTCTTCATTATAAAAATACTATCATTTCTGACAAAAAAATTAGAATTATCTAGAATGTTCAAAAAATCATTATAATTTAAAAATAAATTTGTATATTTTGGTCTACTTTTAAAAATTTGAATAGCTTTTTCTCTTGCTTTTAATTTATCTTCCAAAATAAAACTATGATAGTGTCCAGCATATACAGTTATAGTATTTTCAAGTGATTTAAAAAAAGATATAGTTATTTGTTCATATTCTTTTCTGCTAGTTCCAACTCCTTTTGTATCAGTCTCGCAACATTCAAAAAGAGAATCACCACTAAACAAACAATTATTTACTAATATACAAGAACTTCCTTTTGTATGACCTGGTGTATGGGTAAATAAAAAATCATATCCTTCCCAACTTAACTCATAAAAATCTTCATATGTAATATCTGCTTCTTTAACTACAAATTCTTTGATGGGAGAACTAATAGTCTTATTCATAAAATCCAATATGATATTAGAAAATTTTGATAAATTTTTTGATGCGAACTGTATATGTTCACTCGCAAATTTCTGTGCAATCACTTTAGCCTTATACGTATCTCTTAATTTATCAACTGCCATTATATGATCAAAATGCTCATGAGTTAAAAGAATATAATCTAAACTACACTCACCAATAGTATGAACAATTTCTTCATAGTCATTAGGATCAATAACTACTACTCTATTATCAACTTTAAGAATATAGCTATTTATACCTATTTCATTATTATTACAAACTATAAGTTCCAATTTTACCCTTTATTTGAAATGAGTCCATTCTAATACAGTCCCTTCTTGTATATCTTTTTCTAGCTTCATTCCTATAACTTTATCTTTGTCAAAAGGAGATATTCCATATCCTGGTCTTAACATATCCAAATCTTCTTTATTTATAATATCTCCTACCTTTAAATTTTTATTGACATGTAAAGATCTTGTAGCCCAATGCTTTTCTGGTACTTCATTTTGGGATAAAAATTTTCTTTGAGTTCCAAATGCTACTTCTAAATTTCTTATTTCAGTAACAAGATTTTTCATATCGTTTGGATCCATACTAAACCAGTGATCTGGACCATCTAAATTTTTATCGATGGTAAAATGTTTTTCTATAATTTTTGCTCCAAAACATACAGCTCCTAAAGAAGCAGTAATACCTAATGAATGGTCTGAAAATCCTATGATACACTCTGGGTACATCTGTTTTAAAGTTTTTATCACATTTAAATTCATATTTTCCATCTTAGATGGATAGTTTGCAATACAGTGCAATAGACACAAATCCGTGGTTCCACTTTTTTGTAACAATTCAATAGCCATATCCATCTCTGAAAGCGTACATTTTCCTGTAGACAAAAAAACTGGTTTTTCTGTAGCTCCAATAACCTCTATCATGTCTACATAATTTACATCTGATGAAGCTATTTTGTATATTGGATTATCAATTTCTTCTAAAAAGATAACTCCTTGTGTACTAAATGGAGTGGAGAAGCAAATAAGCCCTTTTGATTTTGCATAATTAAAGATCTCTTTGTGAAAATCTCTTTTTAAAGATATTCTATCAAATAGATTTTTTAAAGGTTCTCTTATGATACTCTCTTCATCTTTACCATAGCCTATAATGTCATCTTCATTTGACAATAATTCTTCTGTTGTATATGTTTGAAATTTAACTGCATCAACCCCACACTCTACTGCAGCATCTATACTTTTTTTTGCAAGTTCTAAATCTCCATTATGATTTGCTCCAACTTCTGCAACTATAAATGTAGGACTATCATTTGAGATTATTTTACTACCAATTTTTATCATAAACTCTCTCCATTTATTGAATTAATAACCTTTTCAATATTTTTTAAAGCACTTCCATCGATTATATTATAGGCATTTTTACAAACTTTATTTACATTATCTAAATTTAAATTTAATAAGTTTTCATAAGCTTCATCTATATTTCCTAAATCTGTAATCATATTTTTTTCTCCAAAACTTTTTACAATATATTCTAAATAGTTCCATCTCACAGCACTTGCAGGAACTCCTAAGCACATTGCTTCATATGTAGTCATTCCTCCAAGAGTTATTAATAAATCACTATTTAAAAGTAATTCAATCATATTTTTTGGGCTATCTATGTATTCTATATTGTTTTTTTTTATAGTTAAAATATTTTCTTTTCGATTTTTAGGCATAGCAGGACCTAGTACAATCTTATAATTATATTTAAAATCATTTATATTTTTAGCAAAATATTCAGTAAAAAAAGCAGGATCTGCTCCACCAAAACAAATTAGAATGTTTTTTATAGATTTGATATGCTTTAGTTTTTTTTTTCTATTTTTAATTACTTCATTTCCAACAATATAGTATTCGAATCCTCGATAAATTTTAAATCGATTATCAAAGAATTCATAGTCAAAACCATCAGTCACAAATAGAATATCAGGTTCAAAACCAGAATTTATTCCATTAAAATGTAAAATTTGTTTAGCTCCATTTTCTTTTAAAAATGAACTTAATTCTTTTTTTGGAGATACTAAATCGCTAATATAAATAAAAGATTTATATTTTGTAACTAATTCTAATGCTTCATTTAAATTATTTACTCTATAGATATTATTTATATCATATCTTCTGAAAATATTCTCATCACATTCAAAAATACCAATAACATCTTTAGTAATAGATAAATATTTTATTAATTCATATGATCTGGAAAGATTTCCTATTCCTAATTGGCTATTGCCTTTTGCATGTACTATTATCATAATAAGATTATACTATAATAAAGATTATTGATTTAAACAATTCTAAAATTAAATTACAAATAAAGGTGAATTATGACTCAAACTCAATTGGAATTACAAAATGCACTTACTACAACTTTTTTAGCTAATTTAGCTTTTTTAAGTGAATATGATAATGAACTTTATCATAGAATTGATGAGTTGTCACGCATGATAGAAAATGGAACTTATATAGAAAAATATGTATTAGAATTTATAATGGAAAATGGAGATTTTGATATATTTGATATATTGAATAATAAGTATCTTTATAATAGAAAAGCTAAAAAGATAAATGATGAACTTGTTAAAAAAATGGAAAAAGATAATAAAAATTCAATTTTTAATATAGAAGAACTTTTTACTATAAAAGAAGATAATAACATAAATATAGAAAATAGATTTAATATAGAAAATTTAGAACAGTCTTTATTGTTAACAAATAATCAAATGAAAGCTTATCAAAAAATCACAAAAGATTTCCCCAATGGTAATAAAAAAAGATTAAAAAAAGTTGAAAAACTTATTTTTGCAGGGACTTTATTAGGAAGACATATACCTAAAATTGCTAATAAATTAGATGCTAAATTGTATTTAGTTTTTGAAAGAAACTTAGAAATATTTAGACTTTCTTTATTTTGTGTTGATTATTCTGTTTTAGCAAAAAGAGGAGTAATCTTTTCTATTATGGATAAAAAAGAAGATGAAAAGAAAAAGATAGAACTTTTTTGTAATATTTATGAATTAGATAATTATCTAATAAAAGTATCGACAACAAATATAAATATAGGACAATTCATAGATCAGGTCTTATTAGAATTAATATCAAAAAAATCATCCATATATGATTATAATAGAAAAATGTACGTATATCTTAATCGAACAACAAAATATATTAGTGAGAGTTACAAGATATTAAATTTCAATGAAATAAATAAAAACTTTGACTTTTTTGAAGATAAACCAATTTTATATATAGCAGCAGGACCATCATTAGATGATAATTTAGAATGGATTCGAACAAATCAGAATAAATTCTTTATTGTAACAATTGGAGCAATTTATAAAAAATTAATTGAAAATGATATTGCCATTAATATGATAATAACTTTAGATGAGCAATTGTCTATATTAAATGATTTACAATTTGATGATGAAAGTATAAATAAGATTTCTTCAAATACAATAATATTAGCTTCAACGATGACTCATGAAAGAGTATTAAAAAAATTTAATCAAAAGAATCTTTTTTTATATGAAGTTTTTCATTCATTAATTCAAGACAATATAGCTTTTAATGGACCAAGTGTAGGAGAGGTTACATTGGATATATTAATAAAAATGAATGCAAAAAATATTTATTTAATAGGTTTAGATATGGCATTAAATCAGAATACAGGATTAACTCATTCAGAAAATAGTAATTCTGGAATTGATAGTTTCCATTTATATTCAAGTGAAGATAGAAATACTTTTGGACTAAGAAAAAATATTTTAAAAGTTAAGGGTAATTTTTTAGATGAAGTCTTTACAACAGCACTTTTTAATACTAGCATAAATTTTTTGGAAAAATATATTTTATCTACAAAAAATATAAGTACAAATATATATAATCTTTCAATCCATGGAGCTTACTTTGTTTCAACGATTCCATTAAAAATTACTGATTCTAGATTAAAAGAATTAGAAAAACTTAATTTAAATACTGATAAATTGATTGCTTCTTTAAATGAATATTCAATAATAAATTTAAATGATAAGAATAAAGATATTTTTAAATTACATTTGGACTTTTTAAATAATAAGATTGAACAAAAAATTTTAGAATTTGAAAATTATGAAATTAGATTCTTTGATGATTTTTTATCTTTAGTTGTAGATTTTATAAATATTTTTTATAAACAAAAAGATTTTGTTTTTTTTGATATTTTAACAAATTATTATAATATTATTTTTCCATATTTAAATTATTGTTTTAACGATGAAAGAATAAAAGAAGAAACTAAAAAAACAAAAATAATACAAAAAATTTTTCTAGAACAAATAAGTGATTTAGTAAAAGATTATATAATTTTTTTAGAAAGAGTTATAAAATAGAGAGAAGGAAGATTGTTTTCAATCTTCCTTTATTTAATATTTAAAATTATTGTAATAATCTTAAAACATTTTGTTGAACAGCATTAGCTTGACTGATTGCATAAGAACCAGCTTGAGAAATGATGTTTTGTTTGTTGAAGTTTGCAGACTCTTGTGCATAATCAACATCTCTAATGATAGATTCAGCAGCTTTTACATTAGTTGCTTGAGTCATTAAGTTTCTAACCGCAGATTCAACTTGGTTTTGAGTAGAACCTATATTTCCTCTATACCCATTTAGTGTTGTAATCGCATTATCAATTGTCGTTTGCTCACTACTAGCTAATGCTAGTGTTAAACTTCCACTAGTAGTAAGTGCAGTTAGAGAAGTTAGACTTAATCCTGTTGTATTTGACTGAACAGCTTCATTTGTTATTATATCTGCAGCTTTTTCCCCTACTTGGAATTCTAAAGCTGTAGACGCAGCATTTCCTGCACTTCCCGCACCACTTTGTAAAAGATATGTACCATTATAGTTTGTTTGCCCAGCAATATTATCTAACTGCGTTAAAAGTTTACTAATATCTTTTCTAATAGACTCTCTACCATCATCTGAAGTAGTTGCTGTATTAGCTTGAATTAATTTAGATTTAATTGTATCTAAGATGTTTGATTGCTCTGCCATTGATTTATCTGCAATTTGCAGTAATGAAACAGCAGAGTTACCATTAGAGATACCTTGGTTAATTGAAGTTGCTTGAGTTCTTAACTTATCAGCGATTGCTAAACCAGAAGCATCATCAGAAGCTTTGTTAATTCTAAGACCAGTAGAAAGTTTCTCTAATGAACTTGTAATAGTTTTAGTTGTATTTTGTGCAGCTTCTTGAGCTGTTAAAGATGAAACGTTAGTATTAATTCTCATAATAAATCCTTTTTGATTATGACACATTGTGATAAGAGTTTATCACAGCCTTAAACGTTCTTGTTCCTTATAAAAGTAGCAAGCATAAAGAGAAAATTTTTCTCTTTTCGGATTCTCTTGAACCCTAAAGTTATAAGAGAATTATTGTATAACATTTCTTAAAATTAGATTAAATTATCGACCATTTGTAAAAAGGTATGATTTTTATTTTTATACCATTTTCTATTAGTTCATCTTCACTATCAAAAGTGATTATTGTTCCACTTTTTAGATCAAAATTTTTACAAGCTTCAATTAAACCTTTTATTTCTTTACTTTTTGTATTTTCATCACTCATATCAAATGTCACTTGAATAACATCACTGATAGTGTTTTTATCAAATACCAAAAAGTCACATTCACTTTTAGAAGTTCTATAATAGTAAATATCAAACTCTTTCCTTTTCAACTCTAAAAATACAGCATTTTCAAGTGATTTTCCAATATCATCAGAAAATCTAAATTCTGTTGCATTATTTAATCCAATATCTATACTATAAATTTTTTTTTCTCCCAATTCTTTGTTTATTAAAGAATTGTCATATTTTTGTAAAGTCAATGCTAAATATATATTTTGAACATATTCTAAAAACTCATATAGAGTATTTTTACCTATTTTAATTCCACTTGATTTTAATTCATTAAAGATTTTATTAATTGAAATTTGTTTTGTACTTGATGATATTATTCGTTTTAGAAAAAACTTTAAAGCTACAGTATTTGTTATGTTGTATCTCTCGGCTAAGTCTTTATATAAAAGTACATTAAAATATTCTTGTAAAGTTTTATTTGCATAAATCTCTTCTAAAAATAGAATTTCAGGGAAAGAGCCATTTTTCAGAAAACTTTCTTGGGCATTTTTTATAAAGGCTAAACTTTTTGATGAATAAAAATCTACTTCTATATCTTTAAAAGATAAATATTCTTTAAAAGAGAGAGGAAATATCTCAAAGTTTAAAGTTCTTCCTCTTAGACTAGTTGCAATTTCAGAACTTAGAAGTTTTGAGTTAGAACCTGTAATAAAAATATTTTTACTAATAGTGTCATACATTCTTCGAATAAATTTTTCCCAATTAGGAATATTTTGAATTTCATCAAAGAAAAAATAACACTCACTTAGTTTATATGATGGATACAATTCCATATAAGCTTGTAATATTAAATCTAATTCATCACTATTTAACTCAAATCTTTCATCTTCAAAATTCAAAAATAGTATTTTTGTTTTTTCTATTTTTTCGATAAGTTGATTTATCATGTGATAAAAAATTGAAGTTTTACCACATCTTCTTACACCAATTAAGGTAATTATTTTTTTTGTATCAATTGGTGGTTGTATATTTCTAGGTTTTACATCAAAATTTTCACTTAAATGAAAATCTCTGATAATCTGTTTTAGTAGTTGTTTCTTTTTCATAAAGAAGATTTTATAGTTTTTTTTCTTTGTAAGGAATAAAATAAAATACTTTTAGAAGATTTTTTAATGCTTTGAAGTTATAGGGCTTGAAACAAGTTTCAAGTTCCTATTTTCTTTTCAAAATCACACCACTTTCAATATGATTTGTAAAAGCAAACTGGTCGAATAGTGCAAATCTTACGATTTCATGTGTTTTTGTTAGCTCTTCTAAGTCTCTATGTAAAGTTTCTGGATTACATGAAATATAGATAATATTAGAAAAATCTTTTGCTAATGCTCTTGTTGTATCATCAAGACCTGAACGCGGTGGGTCCATAAAAATAGTATCAAATTCATAATCATCTAAATTTATATCTTTTAATCTATTGAAAACTCTTACTTTATTTAGTCCTTGTACAAACTCTTCGGCACTCATACGTATAAAACTAATAGTTGAAATATTATTTAATTTACAGTTTCTCAAAGCTGATTTTATAGAAGTTTTTGAAATTTCTGTGGCTAAAACTTTTCTAAATTTTGTAGATAAGGGTATTGTAAAATTTCCACCACCACAATATAACTCACATAAATCTTTTGTTGAAGCTTGAGTGTTATTTAAAACCCATTGAATCATTTGGATATTTACTTTTGTATTTGGTTGAGTGAAACCATTTTCTTCATAAGCAAAAAAGAAATCTTGATTAGTGATATTTAAAGTTTCATTTATGTAGTCATTTGTTAAAACAATTTTTTGTTTTCTACTTCTTCCTATGATTTTTATATTTAATGCTGACTCAATTTCTTTTGCTTTTGTTATCCAATTCTCTTCAAGTTTTTTATGATAAATCAAAGTTACTAACATATCATTTGTTGAACTTCCTAAAAATTCAACGGCAAAAAGTTTATAAGAGAGTTCTAAATCACTTTCTAACTTTGTTATAAGTTTTGGCATAAGCTCTTTTATATGAGGGCTTACCATTTCACATGAATCAATTTTTAAAATATTTTTTTTGAAGTCATTCATAGCATAAGATAAAATCTCATTTCCCTCTGCATCTTTTTCCCACCAAATTCTAAACTCTGCACGATTTCTAAAATTTGACTCACTACTTTTGATAATATCAAATTCCATTGTTGTAAAGTTAGAAAATCTCTCTTTTTTCCTTTGAATTTTGTAGTTTAGTTGTTCTTCATAAGTTTTATCAAAAAGTGTACAAGATGCACAAATACCAAAATATTTACAATTCATTATGTTCCTTAAAATTAGATTCCCTAATTTTAAGGGAACCAATATTGTTTTATCTACTTTTTCACACAAAAATAAATTTTGTTAAAAGTAGCAAAATCCTAAAGAGTGCAACGAGTTGCACTTAAGATCTTTGTTTAATCTGATATTATATTCTATTGTATATAATACGCCTATGAAAGAAAATTGGCAAGAACAACTACAAACCTTATTAAACTGTGATTTAAAAACTTTATATCCATTAGCAAGAAGTCTAAATCGAAAACTAGAGTTTTATGTAGGTCCTACAAATAGTGGGAAAACATATAATGCAATGCAAAAATTAAAAGAGGCAAATTCTGGACTTTATTTAGCACCTTTACGACTTTTAGCACTAGAAGGTTATGAGGATTTAAAAGAATCAAAAATAAATGCTTCACTTATTACTGGTGAAGAACAAATGTTAGATGAAGAAGCTGCACATGTTTGTTCAACTATTGAAATGTTAGATTTTGACTTAGATGTTGATGTTGCTGTTATTGATGAAGTTCAAATGCTAGAAGACCCTGATAGAGGTTGGGCATGGGTAAATGCTATTATTGGATGTCCTGCAAAAAAAATCATTATGACAGGAAGTGTAAATGCTCTTGATGCTATAAAAAGAATTGCAACTTATTTGGGTGAAGAATTAGAAATCATAAAACATCAAAGAAAAAATGAGTTAAAAGTTTTACCAAAATGGACTTCTTTAGAAAAACTTGAAGATGGAACAGCATTGATTGCTTTTTCAAGAAGTGATGTTTTAAAATTAAAACAAAAATTGCAAAAGAAATATTCTGTTTCTGTTATTTATGGAAATTTATCTCCTGAAGTAAGACGTGATGAAGCAAAAAGATTTAGAGAGAAAAAAACACAAATTCTAATTGCAACAGATGCAATTGCAATGGGATTAAATCTTCCAATTAAAACTATTTTATTTACAACAGATGAAAAATTTGATGGAAAGAGTAGAAGAAAAATAACAGTTAATGAAATAGTACAAATAGCTGGTCGAGCAGGAAGATATGGACATTTTGAAGCTGGATATTTAGGTGCAACAAGAAGAGATGTTTTAGCTTATATAGCTCAAGAATTTGAATCTCCAATTAGAACTATAAAACCGCCATTTAAAGTAAAAATAAATAACAATCAACTAGAAAGCTTAGCAAGTCATATAAAAACTAATTCTTTAACAAAAGTATTAAAATTTTTTGCAGATAATATGTATTTTTCAGGACCTTTTAGAGCTGCTAATATTTCATCTATGCTTGAAGCTGCAAAGATAGTTGATACAAGATTTAATTTAAAACTTGAAGATAAATATCTTCTTGCACAAGCTCCAATCACTACAAAATCAACAATTATTTTACAAGCTTATGAATCATATATTGCAAGCGTGATTAAAAAAAGAGTTTGTCATTATAAACCTTCAATTACACTACCCAAAAAAGCAATCACTCAAAAGGATTTGCTTTTAGTAGAAGATGAGGTTAAAAAAATCTCTTTATATTTATGGCTTTCATATAAAATGCCTGAACTTTTCCCAGACCATGATAAAGCTTATATTTTAAGAAATTCGTTTAATAGTTTTATTGAAAAATCTTTAAAAGGAAATTTGATTGAAGAAGATAATTCTGAAAAATCATATCCTAAAAAAAGATTTACAAAAGAGAAAAAAGAAAATAATATGAAAAAAAATTATAAACCAAGAAGTAGAAAAACAATTTAATAAAAAATTAGCTAAAATGTAAAGTTTAATAAAAGTTGCAAAGATATAAAGGAATATTTTAGTGTTTAATTTTTTTAAGGTAAATGAAGACCTTTTTTATAAAGAGTTATTCTCTGAAAATTTAGATGTTAGCAAAATTCAAAGATACATAAATAGAGGAATTGATTTAAATAAAAAAGATGAAAAAGGGCGTTCTATACTTTTTTCATTAGTTGCTAAGAAAAAATTAGATGCAATTAAAATTTTATTGTTAAATGGTGCAAATATAAATTTAGAAGATACTTATGGAAAAACTGTTTTAGATGAAGCTTGTGAAAGATCTGACGGTATGATGGTTAGATTTTTAATTGAAAATGGTTTTAATATAAATAGAAAAAATAGTTCAGGTAGAACAATTTTACAAGATATTGCTTTACTTGGCAATCAAAAAATGTTCCAAATCTTAATGACATATAATCCTGATTTTGATATAAAAGATAGTTATGGAAAAACCGTTTTATTTGATGCTGTTGAAGGTGAAAATTTAACTATTTTAAAAGATGTTGTAAATAACTTAGACAGTTTAAATACATTGGATGAAAATCATCAAACCGCACTTTTCAGGGCAGTTTTAAAAGATGATATAAATATATCTTCAACTTTGATTTTAAATGGTATCAATGTAAATTTTTTAGATAAAGATGGACAGAATGTTCTTTTTAATGCTATTTTACAAGGGGCTAAAAATATACCTTTAATAGAACTTCTTGCTAAAAAAAATATAAATATGAATATTGTCGATAATCATAATAAAAATATTATTGATGAACTTTTACATATTGTTGATTTACAAAAAAATGGACCTAAAGATTTAGAAGGTAAATATAAATTAATTACTCCTGATAAGGATTATTTACCTTTAGCACTTTTATTTATAGATAACGGTTTAGAAATTGATAAAATTCATGAAGATGGAAAAACAACACTCCAAAGAGAAATAGAAAATAAGAATTTTTCAAATGCAGAATTTTTAGTAAATTGTGGTGCAAATGTAAATGTAAGTGATGAAAATAATAAAAATATCATTTACAAAGAGATTTTAAAAGGTTATTCAAACTACAAAATGATGGATTTCTTAGTATTAAAAGGTGCAAATCTTGATGCTAGAGATTTAGATGAAAAAAGTGTAGTTGATGATATCGTAGAAATTATTGCAATTAATAAAGGTTTTAAAAAACCAAATCCTCAATTAACACTTTATATAAAAGAAGATGAAAAGTATGATGTTTTACTTAAAAAAGTACTAACCTATCGACCAAATATTGAAACACAGAGATTAGATGGAAAAAATATTTTATTTGATTTAGTTTTATATAATGATTTTGATACATTAAGAACAATTATAAATTATGGTGTAAATTTAAATATTTCAGATAAACATGGTTGTACACCTTTGATGTATATGGTTGAAGAAGGATTGAAACTAAAAGATAAAAAAGATAGAGAAGCTTTTGTTGAAAGATTAGTAAATTTCTTAAAATATAGAATAAACATTGATATTCAAGATAATGATGGAAGAACAGTTATTCATAAAGCTGTAATTGCAAATGATTTAACAGTTGTTGAAAAATTGCTTACAAAAAAAGCAGATTTAACGATTAAAGATATTCATGGAAGAACAGCACTTCATCATACTCAATGGCATGGGAATTATAAAATTGCACGTTGGTTAATTGCTGCTGGTGCAGATATGAATCAACCAGATAATTCAGGTTTTACTTTACTTAATTATGCGGCAATTTTTGGACATGCAAGATTGGTTGTAGCATTGGTGGCTTCTGGAGTTTTAATGTATAATAGAAATCCAAAAAATAGAAAAGTTGCACAATTTTTCAAAGATAGACAGAAAAATTTAGATAAATTGGTAAGTGCAAATATAAGTGATACAAAAATGAAAAATGCTTTAGAAGAAGTTGTAGAAAATTTAAAAAAAGAGATAAATGAAGCTTTAGTTTAAGAAGGAAAAGAATGTTTAATAAATCAATAATTATACTTGCTGCTGGGCAAGGTACAAGAATGAAATCAGATACTCCAAAGGTATTACATAAGATTTCTGGAAAACCAATGTTATATTATTCAATAAAAGAGGCTTTAAAATTAAGTGATGATATTACAGTGGTTTTATTCCATCAATTTGAAAAGGTAAAAGCAGAGATTGAAAAATATTTTTCAAATATAAATTTTGTAATTCAAGACCATAAAAATTATCCTGGAACTGGTGGAGCAGTTATGGGAATAACTCCAAAATATGAAAAAGTTTTGGTTTTAAATGGTGATATGCCACTTATTCAAGCAAGTGAATTAGAAAAATTTGAAATAAATGCAACTATTGTAATGTCAGTTTTAGAGTTAGATAGCGCAGATGGATATGGAAGAGTAATTATTGAAAATGGAAATGTTAAAAAAATAGTTGAACAAAAAGATGCAACACCTGAAGAGTTAGCAATAACAACTGCAAATGCAGGAATTTATCAATTTGAAACAAAATTTTTACTTGAAAATCTTCCAAAATTAAACAATAACAATGCTCAAAAAGAGTATTACATCACTGATTTAGTGGAAATGGCAATTTCTCAAGGAAAAGTTTTAAAACCACTTGTTGTAAATGAAGAAAATTTTAAAGGTGTAAATTCAAAAGTTGAATTAGCTGATGCTGAAGTGATTCATCAAAATAGAATTAAAAAAGAGTTTATGAAAGCTGGCGTAATCATGAGATTACCTGATACTATTTATATAGAAGATGGTGTGCAAATTGAGGGTGAATCTATTATTGAAAATGGTGTTTCACTTCTAGGAAATTCAAAAATTATAAACTCACATATTAAAACAAACAGTGTTGTTGAAGACTCAATTGTAAAAGATAGCGATGTTGGACCAATGGGACGAATACGACCAGGAAGTGAACTTAATAAAACTCACATAGGAAATTTTGTTGAAACAAAAAAAGCTATTTTGAATGGTGTAAAAGCTGGACACCTTTCATATCTTGGAGATTGTTCTATTGATGAGGGAACAAATATTGGTTGTGGAACAATTACTTGTAATTACGATGGAGTTAATAAACATCAAACAATTATTGGTAAAAATGTATTTGTGGGAAGTGATACACAATTTGTGGCACCTGTAAATATTGAAGATGATGTTTTAATTGGTGCTGGCTCAACAGTAACTGGAAATGTAAAAAAAGGTGAGTTATATCTTACTCGTGCAAAAGCAAAAGTTATTGATGGTTACTTTTACAAACATTTTTCAAGTAAAAAGAAGTAAAAAATGCTTTTAAAAAATAAAAAAATATTAGTAGGAGTTTGTGGCTCAATTGCTATTTATAAAACTTTAGAGTTAATTAGACTTTATGTAAAAGCAGGTGCACAAGTTCGAGTTATTATGACCGAGGGTGCAAAGAAGTTTATAAATCCAATCACATTTGAAGCAATTTCACAAAATAAAGTTTTAGATGAAAGTAGTGAATGTTGGGATAAAAGTCAAGATTATAATCATATAGATATTGGAAAATGGTCTGACATTTTTGTAATTGCGCCAGCTAGTGCAAATACAATTAATGCTTTAGCAAATGGGTTTGGAACAAATCTTTTACTTCAAACTGCGCTTGCCTATCCAAGAATGAAACTAATAGCACCAGCAGCAAATACAAATATGCTAAAAAATCCAATTACACAAGCAAGTCTAAAAATGTTAAAGCTTTGTAATTATGAGATTGTTTCATCACAAACAAAAGAGTTAGTTTGTAAAGATGTTGGTGATGGAGCAATGGCTGAGCCAACTGATATTTTTGATGTTACTTGTAAAGAACTTTTAAAAGATGAGTATTGGATAAATAGAAGAGTTGTTTTAAGTGGTGGTGGAACGGTTGAAAAGATAGACGATGTTAGATATATTTCAAATTTTTCATCTGGGAAAATGGCTTCAAGTTTGGCTAAAGCTTTGTATTATAAAGGTGCAGATGTCTGCTTGGTTAGCACACGAGGTTATGAAAATTTACCAAAAGATATTCACCTAATAAAAGTTCAAAGCTCAAATGAAATGTATGAATATTTAGTTGATTCAATAAGAGTTGCTAAAAAAGGAGTTCTTACAAAACCTACTTTGATGGATAATTCAACTCCTACTTTGATTATGAAGCGACCATTTTTATTTATGGTAGCTGCTGTTAGTGATTACTTACCCTCTTATCCACAAGAAGGGAAACTAAAAAAAGAGTTAATAGGAACACTATGGAATTTAGAGTTAAAACAAAATATGGATATTTTAAAATCACTTGATAAAGAAGAGATTGTTTCTATTGGATTTAAAGCAGAGATGGATGAAACTACAGCAATGAATAGTGCTACAAAAATGCTTGAAAATAAAAATCTTGATGGTGTATGTTTAAATATTTTAAATGATGAAAATAGTTTTGGAAGTGATAATAATAATATAGAATTAATTTTAAAAAATAGTTCTTATGAATTTAAAGGTTCAAAATTAGATGTTTCTTTAGAAATTTTAGAAAATTTACAAAGAGAGTTTAGCCAATATGAATGATATAAAAATTCCATCTCATATAGCAATAATTATGGATGGAAATGGAAGATGGGCAACGGAACGAGGATTTAATAGAACAGCAGGTCACGAAGAAGGAGCTAAAACAGTTAGAAGAATCACTTCATATTGTGCAAAAATTGGCGTAAAATATCTAACTTTATATGCTTTTTCAACTGAAAATTGGGAAAGACCAAAACTTGAAGTAGAATTTTTGATGAAACTTCTTGATAGATATTTAAAAAATGAATTAAATGTTTATTTAGAAAATAATATAAGATTTAAAGCAATTGGAGATTTAAGTAAGTTTTCAAAGAATTTACAAAAAACGATAACTGAAACAGAAATAAAAACTTCAAATTGCACGGGTTTAACCCAAGTTTTAGCTTTAAATTATGGTTCAAAAGATGAAATTATTCGAGCTATTAAAAAGTTAAATGATTTAAATCTTGAAATAAATGAAAAAAATTTAGAATCTTGTCTTGATACAGCAGGTATGGGAGATGTTGATATTTTAATAAGAACAAGTGGAGAAATTAGACTTTCAAACTATCTTCTATGGCAAAATGCTTATGCAGAAATGTTTTTTACTCAAACTTATTGGCCTGATTTTACTGAATCTGAACTAGATGATATTTTAAGTGATTTTAGTAAAAGAGAGAGACGTTTTGGAGGTATTTAGTTTTATTTTTGGTATCTGTATAGGTTCTTTTTTAAATGTTTTAATCATAAAACTTCCTAAAAATGAATCTATATTTACAAAAACTAGAAGTAAATGCCCTTCATGTAATCATACAATTCTTTGGTATCATAATATCCCATTATTCTCTTATTTATTTTTAAAAGCTCATTGTGCTTATTGTGGAGTAAAAATCTCATTCCAATATTTTTTAGTTGAATTGTTAAGTGGAATTATTACTTTATTATTATTTTTAAAATTAGGATTAAATTTAGAATTTGTTTTTGTGATGATTTTATCTTATGTGTTAATTGTTTTATCTTTTATTGATTTAAAATACAAAGCAGTTCCTGATTATCTACTTTTAGTGGCTTTAATTTTGTCTTTTTTTGCCACAAATTTTTCTATGACAGAAGCTTTTTATAATGCTTTTTTATTTAGTGGAGCAGTTGTTTTACTAAATTTTGTAATAACTTTTTATATTCAAAATATAAAATCAAAACTTTTAAAAGATGAAAGTTTAAAAACGCAAGAAGCTTTAGGAGAAGGAGATATTCCAATCATTGCAATGATTGGAGTCATCCTTGGAGATGCAGGTGTATTTGCTATATTTTTAGCTGCTTTTTTTGCTATAATACCTGCAATCTATTCAAATATAATAAAAAAAGATATTCAAACTCCATTTATTCCTTATTTAGTTTTGGGATTTTATACTGAATATTTTTTTAATTTAAAAACATTTATAAAGGTCTTTTTTTGAAATTAAACCAGTATTTATATTCCCAGTTAGCAGTCACGTTTTTCCCTATTTTTTTAGGATTATTTTTTATCACATCAATTGTATTTTTAGTTAAAATTGCATCTTTAACATCAATCATTACTATAAATTTTATTGAATTATTTACTTTATATGCTTATGTTGTTCCTCAAATTATATTTTATACTATGCCAATATCTTTTTTTATTTCATTAGTTATAACTTTAGCAAAACTTGCAAGTGAGTATGAGCTGACTGTTATTACTTCTTTTGGATTAAATCCAATAAATATTTTAAAAATATTTTTACCTATTACGTTACTTTTATCAGCTTTACTCTTGATTGTTTCTGTTGGACTTATTCCTAAAACAAAATTTTTAACAAAACAGTTTTTGGATGTTAAAAAGAAAGAGGCAAATTTTAATATAAAAGCTAGTGAATTTGGACAAAAATTTGGTGATTGGCTTATTTATATTAGTGGTAAAGAAGATAAAGTTTATGAAAATGTAAAATTATTTAAAACAGAAGATAAAAAAGACCAATTTATTGTAAGTGATACAGCTATTTTAGATAATGACAAAGGAAGCTTAAGTTTTAAATTATTAAATGGAAAAGCTTTTATTATTGATGAAAATGAATTTAATCAAATTGATTATAAATCAATGTATATAAATGATTCAATAGCAGATAGTAAAATAGGAGTTTTTACAAATACCTATGAATATTGGAAAAATAATATAAAAAAGAATATTGATATTGATGATTTGACATTTTATATTTTAACTTCATTATTCCCTTTAGTTTCGCTATTTTTAGTAATAACTTTTGGATATTTTAATCCAAGATATGAAAAAAATAGAGCGATAGTTTATTCTCTTATTGCTGTTGTTTTATATTATGTTTTAATAAAAGCAATAGGTGATAAATTACTTTTACATACACTTTATATAATTCCAACTATTTGGCTTATAGGAACATATATTTTATATTCAAAAACAATCAAAAAAGAGTATTGATTTTTATGAATTTAAAATTTATTGTTGCTTATGATGGAAGTTCATATTTAGGAAGTCAAAAGCAACCCAATAAAAATACAATAGAAGATGAATTACTTAAAGCTTTTAAAACTCTAAATATTGATACTTCAATAGTTCTAAGTGGGCGAACAGATAAAGAAGTTCACGCAACAGGACAAGTTTTTAACTGTGTAATTCCAGATTTTTGGACAGATTTTTTTAAATTACAAGAAATTTTAAATAAAAGATTACCTAGTTCTATACAAATAAGACATATAGTAAAAGTAAATGAAGATTTCCATTCAAGATTTCATGCAAAAAAAAGAGTTTATAGATATATAATCACAACTAAACCAACAACACCTTTTAATGATAAATTTATTACTTTCGTAAAATCTGTAGATGAAAAACTTTTAAAAGAAGCAATAAAAGAGTTTATTGGTGTTTATGATTTTAAATATTTTCATAAAACAGGAAGTGATAAAGATGTTACAATAAGAGAAATTTTTGAAACAGCTTTTTATAAACATAAAGATATTTATGTTTTTAAATTTGTTGCAAACTCTTATTTGCGTTCTCAAATTAGATTAATGGTTGGATTTTTATTAGCAATTAATGATAAAAGATTGACTATCGAAGATTTGAAAAAACAGTTGAATTGTGAGAAAAATTTATTTAAAACTCCTATTAAGGCAAATGGATTATACCTAGCTAAAATAAAATACTAAGGGTTAAAATGTTTTTTAAGAAAAAGAAGTTTTATACACTTTTAGATATAAAAAATAAGATAATTTATACACCTTTAATATTTGTTTTATTTCTTTCTGTTATCTCATTTATCTCTATATTTTTGTTTTTAGAATATGAGAAAAAAAATAGGATAAATATTCTTATTCAAAATGAAAATTTTTATAAAAATGATGTTTTAAAAACTTATATTTCAAGTATAAAATATAATACAAGTGCAAATTTTGATGATATTGAAAATGATTTAAGTAATTCAATTTATGAGATTATTGGATTTATAAAAGCAAATCTAAAAGATGGAAAACCTTTTAATATGAGTTTTTTAGAACCATATCTAAATGAAGTAGAAAGACAAAGAAATATAAATTTTTTACTATTTGATAATATTAATTATAAATTATTACATGGTGAGAAATTATTAGAGAGTTTAACAGAACTTACAAATTCTGAAAATAAAACAGCGAAATTTAAATATTATATGTTACGAAATATTGAATATATTGGTGATAATAATTTAATGTATAGTGTTGATAATCAAAAAAGAAACATACAATTAAGTTTTATAAAATATATAGATTTTTTGAATATTTATATTGGAGCTTATTCAAAAATTGATGATATGAAAGTTCTTACAGAAAAAGCGATTTTTGATTCAATCATTGCAAAAAGTAAAACTTTAAATAACTCATATTTCTATTTTTATGATTTTCACGAAAATAGAGTTTTTAACTACAAAATGAGTGGAAAAATTGAAGATATAAAGGATATAAAAGATTTCGAAGAAAAAAGTGCAAATGATTTTTCATATACATTTCCTAAATATCAATATAAAATTTTTGTAAGAACAAGTGAAAAGAACCAAGAGTTAAAAAATATAAAAGAAGAATATGAAACAAAACTTGTTGGATTTTATCTTTTAGTTACATTTATTGCTTTATTACTTATTACTTCTTTTAATATTTTTGGAAAATTTATTAATACAATTTTTAATAGATACAACAAAAGATTAGAGAGAAAAAATTTCCTTTTTAAAAAATGGAAAGAGAGATATGAGCTTGCAATCATTGCTTCAAATGATGGTTTGTGGGATATGGACTTAGAAACAAATGAAATTTTCTTTTCAAATAAATGGCTTGAGATGTTTGGTTATAAAAGAAATGATATTCAAACTTTTGAAGAATGGTTGAGTTTAATACATAAAGATGATAAATTAAAAGTTATCAAGGAGTTTGAAAAACATATAAATAAACAAAGTGAGCATTTTATTTGTGAATACAGATTAAAAGACAAATGGAATAATTATAAATGGATTTTAGTTCGAGGAAAAGTTTTTAACTCAAATAGAGTTTTAATGATGTCAATGAATATTGATGATAGAGTAAAACTAACAAAAGAATTAAGAGATGTAGACCTTTTAACTGAACATGGAAGAATTGTAATTTTCAGATGGGAAAATGATGAAAATTTAACTGTCAAATTTGTTTCAAAAAGTATTAATGATTATGGTTATGAAGTAAATGATTTTGAAAATAAAAACAATTTTTTTAAATTTGTTTATAAAGATGATGTTAAACCATTAAAAGATGTTATTAAAAAAGCAGTAAAAGATGACAGCGATTCATTTAATTGTATTTTTAGAGTTATAGATAAACAAAGTAATATAAAATGGGTTTATACAAGAGCTATTTTAATCAAAGATGATTATTCAAATGTTATAGGTTTTTACGGTTATTTAAATGATATAACAAAACTTAAAATGAATGAAGAAGAGTTAAAACAAAAAATTGAAGAAGAAGTTGAAAAAAATCTTGAAAAAGATAGATTATTAGTTCAGCAAAATAAATTAGCTTCAATGGGTGAAATGCTTGGAAATATCGCTCATCAATGGCGACAACCACTAAATAATATAAATCTTTTGATTTATTATATACGAGATTCTTATGGATTGATTTCAAAAGATGAATTAAATGAAACAATTAAAAATGCAAAATTACAAATAGATTTTATGTCACAAACAATTGATGATTTTAGAAATTTTTATAAACCATCAAAAGAAAAAAAAGTCTTTAATATAAAAGATTCAATTATTCAAAGTTCAAAAATAGTGAAATCATCTTTGGAAAAAAATTCAATAGAATTGCTTATAGATGCAATAAATATTGAAATAGAAAACTATGAAAATGAGTTTGAACAAGTAATTGTAAATATTCTAAATAATGCAATTGATGCCAAAATTATAAAAGATAAAACTATAAAGTTTAAAGCAAGAATAGAAATAAAAATTTATAAAGAAAAAGAAAATATATTCATATCAATTTTTAATAATTGTGGAAATATAGATGAAACAATTATCGAAAGAATTTTTGAACCATATTTTACAACTAAATTTGAAAATCAAGGTACAGGAATTGGACTTTATATGACAAAAGTAATCATTGAAAAAAATATGAATGGTAAAATTGAAGCTGTAAATAAAGATGATGGAGTAGAGTTTTTAATAAAACTAAATGCTTAAAAGCAATTTTGATATAATCTATTTATAATACATAATAAAGAGAAAATATGCAGAAATTTAAAACAAAAGTTTTATTAGTAGAAGATGAAGAGTTAGCTAGAAAAACTTTAGCTTTTTATCTTAATACAATTTTTGATGAAGTTATTGTTGCTTGTGATGGAGCAGATGCCCTTGAAATTATTCAAAAAAGTTTTGATAATAAAGAGAACTTCGATTTAGTAATTACAGATTTAAATATGCCAAATATAAATGGCATGCAGATGATTGATGAAATATTAAAACTTATTCCAAATCAGAGATTTATCATTGTAAGTGCTCATAAAAATGAAGAAGATTTATTAAAGCTTATAAATTTAAGAGTAAGTGGATATTTTGTAAAACCTTTAAATATTGACAATATGATGGAAATGCTTCAAAAAGCAAAACAAGAAGTTCTTTTGGATAAACAACCAAAAGTTCTTAATGAAATAAGTAATTTAATTAAATTGAATAATAGTTATATGTATGATATGGAAACAAGTAAATTATATAACAATAATATAATTGTTAAATTATCAAAAAAAGAATCAGAAGTATTAGATGTATTGATAAAAAATATTGGAACATTAATCCCAATTGAACGATTTAAAAAAGAAATTTGGAATGATATTTCAATAAATGATTCATCTTTTAGAACAGTAATGAAAAGATTAAAAGATAAAATAAAAGATAATGATTTTATTATTTCTCATAAAGGTTATGGATATATAATAGAAAAAGTGTTATTGAAGTAAAAAGAAAAGAGAATTTCTCTTTTCTCTTTTCTTTTTTATATAGAAGCCTCTTTTTTAACTCTTCTTTTTTGAACTAAATAAATTCCAACGATGATAGCAATACCAATTAAATATGAAACATAATGGTTTGGTATTGGAAGATATGTTTCTATTACTTTTGGTAAAAACATAAAAGGAACAGGAACTAAAAATAATAATCTTTCTAATAATGTAGTTTTTGTTACAAAATATCCAATCATAAATGAAGAGAAAGAAATCATTCCTATAAATGCAGTTGTAAAAATAACAGCTATATCAATTGGATTTGTAATCCATATCCAACCGTGAGGATCACTTGGATTTAAAGGATCAACTCCTGAGATAAGTAGTAATTCTGGATTAAAGAAGAACATAAATGGTAATATTGCTGTTCTAATATTATACATAAATCCAATAATTCCTGTTTTTATAGGGTCTGCTTTTGCAATTCCAGCTGCTGCATAAGCTGCAAGCCCAACAGGTGGTGTAACATCTGCTAAAATACCAAAATAAAATACAAATAGATGTGCAGCAATTGCAGGAATTAAAAATCCATTATCAGCAGCAAGTGTTAAAATAACAGGTGCTGTTAATGAAGCCATAACAATATAGTTTGCTGTTGTTGGAAGACCCATACCTAAAATCAATGAAATAAGTGCAGCAAGTAATAAAATTGCAAAAATATTTCCATCTGCTAAAGTTTCTACAACATCAAGTAAAACTTGTCCTAATCCTGTAAGTGTTATTGAACCAACTACTATTCCTGCAAGAGCTGTTGCAATCGCAATTGGAATCATATTTTTAGCACCACTTATCATTCCAGCTAAAATATCAACAAATCCTGAAAGCCAAATATCTTTAGTAATCTTTTCTTTTGCTAAAAAAGCTCTAAAAGGATGTTGTACAATCATTAAAATCATTAAAAGCATAATTGCATTAAAAGCAGCACTAGCAGCACTTTGTCTTAAGACAACTAATGTATATAATAAGAAAAAAATAGGAATTAAATAGTGAATACCTTGTAAAAAAGTTTTTAGTTTTTCAGGTAAATCCTCTTTCTTTAAACCTTTTAGACCTAGTTTTAAAGCTTCTAAATGAACTATATAAAATAGTGCAAAATAAGAAACAAAAGCAGGAATAAATGCACTAATAATAACATCTGTATATGCCATACCCAAAAATTCTGCCATAATAAATGCAGCAGCTCCCATGATAGGTGGCATTAATTGTCCAATAGTTGAACCTGCAACCTCTACTGCTCCTGCTTGCTCTGGTCTAAACCCTGTTCTTTTCATAAGTGGAATTGTAAATGTTCCTGTTGTTACTGTATTTGCAATTGAACTTCCACTCATAATTCCTGTAAATCCAGAAGCTACAATAGCAGCTTTAGCTGGACCTCCTCTATATTTACCAAGCATTGAAAATGCTAAATTTATAAAATATTCACCAGCACCAGCTTTATCTAAAAGAGAACCAAATAAAACAAATAAAAATACAAATCCTGCAGACACTCCAAGAGGAACACCAAATATTCCTTCTGTTGTAAGATACATATGCCCAGCAAGTTTATTTAAACTAGCACCTTTATGAATAATTAACTCAGGCATATATGGACCTAATAAATCATAAGCTAAGAAAAAAATAGCAATTATACTTAAAGCAAGTCCTAAAACTCTTCTTCCTGCTTCTAATAAGATTATAACAGCAATAACAGCCATAACAATATCTAAAGAAGTATAATCACCAGGTCTTAACGAGAGCTCTTCATAAAAGTAAGCAATATAAGCAGCAGTAACTAAACCAATAGTTGCTAATGTATATCCAAACCATCTAATTTTTAATAAAAAATATGGTTTTCTTATCATTGGATAAATTAAAAAAGCTAAAATCATTGCAAATGATAGATGCACTGATCTAACTATTGTAGAGTTAGTTGGCTCAACAACAATATATAATTGAAATAAAGACCAAGCAAGAGCAATAATAGAAATTAACCAAAATTCATAGTGTTCTCTTCCAAATACCCTTTGTCCTTCCATTTCATTTAATCTAGCTTCTGTTTCATTAGCCTCTTCGACTTCTAATTGGGAAATTTTATGGGGTTTTTCTTCATAAATCGCCATAGGTTTATATCCTTTGTATATTTTAAATAATATTTTTGTTCTCATACTTCATCTAAAATTCTTTAAATGAAGTATGAAAATAAAAACTAAGGAGTTTTCTCCTTAGTTTAGTTATTTTATTAATCCAATTTCTTGGTAATATTTTTTTGCACCTTCATGTAATGGAGCAGATAATCCATCTAATAAAGACTCTTTTGTGATATTTGCATAAGCTGGATGTAATTGTTTAAATTCATCAAAATTTTCTAATATAGCTTTTACTACAGTATAAACAGCATTTACACTTACATCATCACTTGTTACAAGTACAGCTTTTACCCCAAATGTTGGAATATCAGTATCATTTCCTTTATACATTCCACCAGGAACATTTGCTTTTGCAAAATATGGATATCTTTTAATTAGAGAATCAACATTTGCACCTTCAATTGGAGTAATTTTTACATCAACAGAGTTTGATGCATCTTTGATATTTGCTGTTGGATGTCCTACCATATAAAAATATCCATCAATTTTATTATCTCTTAAGGCATCAGGCATTTCAGAAGCTTTTAATGCACCTGCAAATTTTAAGTCAGATTTTTTGATTCCACTCTCTTCAAATAATCCTAAAACAGTTGCTTCATTTCCACTTCCAGGATTTCCAATATTAATTCTTTTCCCTTTTACATCTATTAAAGAGTTAATATTTGCATCTTTTCTAGTAACTAAAGTAAGTAATTCTGGATAAATAGCCATAACTGATTTTAGTTTTGGAATAGCAGCACCTTCAAAAGCACCTTCTCCTTTACTTGCTTGATAAACAACATCTGATTGCACAATACCAAAATCTAATTCTCCATTTTTAATAGTATTTACATTGTATACTGAACCACCAGTTGACTCAACTGAACATCTTAATTTAGTATCTTTTTTATATTGATTAACTAATCTACAGATTGCTCCTCCTGTTGGATAATAAGTTCCAGTAACTCCACCTGTTCCAATTGTAACAAACTCAGCAGAAAATGCAGGGATTGATAACATTCCAATCAAAGTAGCAGTTGCAATTTTTTTACCATTAAATTTCATAATTTACTCTCCATATTTTAAATTTATTTAATATCGAAACAATTATATCTTTAAAATAAAATGATTTCTATATTAATAGTGTATAAATTATATATAAATTACATAAAAATTGCAATTTTTTATGAATAAATTTTAAAAATCTTTTCAATTTTAAGAATTAAATAAAAAATTAAAAGATAATATAAAAATACTTGACAAATATTGACTCAATAGGTTATAATTCTTTAGCAGTTTAAGAGATAGAGTGCTAAAATACTGGAGTAACATTTTATGTTAGATAAAAAAGAGTTTTTATTACAATCAATTATTAGAGCTTACATTGAGCATTTAGAGCCAATAGGTTCAACTCAATTAAAATCTATGTACGATATAACTTATTCACCTGCAACTATTAGAGGTTATTTTAAAAAACTAGGTGAAGAAGGATATTTAGCTCAAGAACATATAAGTAGTGGAAGAACTCCTACAAGTGAAGCTTTAAAACAGTATTGGAAATCAAAACTTAATTTTAAGCTAAAAGGGATAAATTTACGAGCTTTAGAATATTTTGCATCTCAAATAGGACTGTCTGTTTTTATAAAAAAAGAAAAAAGTGATATATTAAAAAATATTTTGAATGTAGAAAATAAATATATGATATTAGAATTTTCTTCATTTGCAATTAGTGTTAAATATTCCGATGCTCTTTATAGATTTTTGAGAGATATGATAGATATAGATTTAAAAGATATTATAAAAATCTCAAAAGATGTGGGTGCTTATGAGGTTTATGAAGCAATAAACCAAAATATACAAAATACAGATTTTCAAATTTTTAATTATAGAGAATTTCTAAATTTGGCTTTAAATTACAATTTTGATGAATATACAATAAATAGTTTTTTAAAGGGACAAGTATTAGATGATTTGAAAGAAGGATTATATTTTGAAAATTTATTGCCAATAAATTACATAGGTGTTTGTAATTATTGTAAAATAAACAATGAAGATGTAAAGATGTTGGTTGTTGGTGAATTGCCCAAAGATTATGAATTTTTTTATGAAAAAATTACAACTTTTTAGGAGATAACAGTGAGTGAAGAAAAAAAAGAAGAATTAGTAGAACAAGAAAAGATTCAACAAGAAGAGTCATCAGTTGAAACAACAGAAGAAACAGTTTCAAAAGAAGAGAGTTTAGAAGAAAAAGTTGCAAGGCTTGAAGATGAACTAAAGAAAAGTGAAGAAAAATATCTAAGAGTTCATGCAGATTTTGAGAATATCAAAAAAAGACTTGAAAGAGAAAAATATCAAGCTATAGATTATGCAAGTGAAAAATTTGCTAAAGATTTATTAGCTCCAATTGATACTCTTGAAATGGCTTTACATTCAGCAAATGCTGAACTTGATGCATCTGAACTTTTAAGAAAATTAAAAGAAGGAATTGAACTTACTATTAAAAATTTCAATACTACTTTTGAAAAACACAATATTACAAAAGTTGAAACAGATGGTGAGTTTGATCCAAATGTTCACAATGCAGTAATGCAAGTAGATAGTGACAATCATGAATCAGGACAGATTGTTCAGGAATTACAAAAAGGCTATAAGTTAAAAGATAGGTTATTAAGGCCTTCAATGGTTAGTATAGCTAATTAGTCTTAGATAATTTTCTGACCGTGATGTCATAAAACTAGATAGATTTGAAAAAATATAAATTAAATTAAAAATAAAACTTTGATAAAGGATTAAAAATGAGTAAAGTAATAGGTATAGATTTAGGAACAACAAACTCTTGTGTTGCAGTTTATGAAAATGGGGAAGCAAAAATTATCCCTAATAAAGAAGGAAAAAATACAACTCCATCAATTGTTGCTTTTACAGATAAAGGTGAAGTATTAGTAGGAGATCCTGCTAAAAGACAAGCGATTACAAATCCAGAAAAAACTATTTATTCAATCAAAAGAATTATGGGTCTTATGATGAATGAAAAAAATGCTCAAGAAGCACAAGGTAAAGTTGGATATAAAATTGTTGATAGAAATGGGGCAGCAGCAGTTGAAATCGCTGGAAAAATTTATACTCCACAAGAAATTTCAGCAAAAATTTTATCAAAATTAAAAGCTGATTCTGAAGAATATTTAGGACAAACAGTAACTGATGCTGTTATTACAGTACCAGCTTATTTTAATGATGCACAAAGAAAAGCTACTCAAGAAGCTGGAACAATTGCTGGTCTTAATGTATTAAGAATTATCAATGAGCCAACAGCTGCATCTCTTGCATATGGTTTAGATAAAAAAGGTGAAGAAAAAGTTCTAGTTTACGATTTAGGTGGAGGAACTTTTGACGTTACTGTATTAGAAATTGGTGATGGAACATTTGAAGTTTTAGCTACTGATGGAAATGCTTTCTTAGGTGGAGATGATTTTGATAATGCAATCATTGATTGGTTAGCAAAAGAGTTCAAAGACGAAAATGGTTTTGATATTAAAAATGACAAAATGGCATTACAAAGACTAAAAGATGCAGCAGAAAACGCCAAAAAAGAGTTAAGTTCAGCTGAATCAACAGAAATCAATTTACCATTTATTTCTATGGGAAGTGCAGGACCAATTCACTTAGTTAAATCTTTAACAAGAGCAAAATTTGAATCTATGACTGAGCATTTAATTGATGAAACTTTAGACCATATTAAAATTGCATTAAAAGAAGCTGGATTAAATAAAGGTGATATCGATGAAATTATTATGGTTGGTGGATCTACAAGACTTCCAAAAGCTAATAAAGTAGTTAAAGAGTTCTTTGGTAAAGAGTTAAATAAAGGTGTAAATCCTGATGAAGTTGTAGCAGCTGGTGCAGCAGTTCAAGCAGGGGTTTTAAAAGGTGATGTTAAAGATGTATTATTATTAGACGTTACTCCATTATCTTTAGGAATTGAGACTTTAGGTGGAGTTATGACTAAATTAATTGAAAAAGGTACAACAATTCCTGTTAAAAAATCTCAAGTATTTAGTACAGCAGATGATAACCAACCAGCAGTTTCAATTCACGTAGTTCAAGGTGAAAGAGAATTTGCAAAAGATAATAAATCTTTAGGTATGTTTGAACTTTCTGATATTCCAGCTGCTCCAAGAGGTGTTCCTCAAATTGAAGTAACATTTGATATTGATGCAAATGGTGTTTTAAATGTATCAGCAAAAGATAAAGGAACTGGAAAAGAAAATAAAATTACAATTTCAGGTTCATCTGGATTAAGTGATGCAGAAATTGAAAAAATGGTTCAAGAAGCTGAAGCAAACAAAGAAGCAGATGCTAAGAAAAAAGCTGTAATTGAAGTAAGAAATCAAGCAGATGCATTATTACATTCAACTAGAAAAACTTTAGAAGAAAATGAAAATGCTGTTTCTGAAGATGAGAAAAAAGCAATTATTGATGCTGCAGCTGATTTAGAAGAAACTTTAAAAAATGAAAATGCAACTAAAGAAGAGATTGAAGCAAAATTAAAAACTTTAACTGAAAAATCTCATAAATTAGCAGAAGCTATGTATGCAAAAGAACAAGGTGGAGCACAACAAGGTCAACCAAATCAAAAAGCTAAAAAAGATGACGATGACGTTATCGATGCAGAAGTAGAGTAACAAACTCTGCTTCATGCAAACTCTTATTTTTATATTAATACTTTTCCTTATTTCTATCTTTTCTGTTCTTTTATATTTTAAAACTAAAAAAAGTAGATTAGATTTATTAAATAGTGGAGAATGTCCAACTTGTAAAGCAAAAACAAAAACTTTTTTTGACAAAAATACAAATACAACTTTTACTTCAGAAGTTATAAATAGTAGAATTTTAAGAAATCATGGCTGTTCAGGAGTTGTAGAAATAGAATATTCTTGTAATAATTGTGGTCTAAAAGAAATTCATTCTATAAACTCTTCATCTTGTTGTTAATGAAAAATTTTATATTTATATTTTTTTTACTTATTCTAATAGCAGGATGTTCTTCTAAAAAAGAGATAATTGAAAAAAAAGAAATAACTCCCCAAAAAGAAGTTTTAAATAAAACAGAACCAATATCTTTTAATGAAATTGAAGGTTTTTTTGATGATGATTTAAATTATGCATTAGATATTTTTAAAAAAGATTGTAAAAGATCAAAAAGATATGAATTATTTAAAGAAGTTTGTCAAAAAGCTGAATTTCAAAGTAATGGAAAAGAATTTTTTATAACAAATTTTCAGCCTTATAAACTATATAATAGTAAATCAAGTGATGAAGGTACTATAACAGGATATTATGAACCACTTTTACATGGAAGTTTGAAAAAAACAAAAAGATATAAATATCCAGTTTATAAAATTCCAAAAAATTTGATTGTTTCTGATGACCCAAATCTGCAAAATTACAAATCTAGAGGAAAAATTGTAAATAATAAGATAGTTCCGTATGATACAAGAAAAGAGATAGAAGACAATCCTAAAAATCCAAATTTAGAAGTAATTGCTTATGTTGATGATAAATATGATTTATTTTTTCTTCATATACAAGGCTCAGGAAAAATTCAACTTGACAATGGAAAATTAATAAATATAGGTTATGCAGAACAAAATGGTTGGCCTTATACAGGAATTGGTAATTATATGCTTGAAAAAGGCTATTTAATTAAAAATGATTTATCAATTCAAGGTATGAAGAAATTTTTTATAAATAATCCTACAAAAATAGATGAAGTATTAAATATAAATGAGAGTTATATTTTTTTCAAAATTTCTAAAGATGGGGCAAAAGGAAGTCTTGGTAGTGTACTAACTGCAAAAAGAAATTTAGCAGTCGATAGAAGTTATATTCCACTTGGGATTCCTGTTTTTATTAATACAAAAAATCCTATAACAAAAAAACCTATAAATCAATTGATGGTTGCAGCAGATGTAGGTGGCGCAATAAAAGGTGAAATTAGAGCAGATTTCTTTTGGGGATTTGGTTCAACTGCTTTTGAGTATGCAGGAAGAATGAAAGAAAAAGGAAAAATGTATATTTTAATGCCTAAAAAATAGTTGTTGCTTACATGCAACAACCATTTCCACAACAATCAGGTTTTAGCTCTTCTTTATAAAATGAGATTACAAAGTTATTAAACATCTCTTGAAGTTCAAAAGAGTGCTTTTTACAAAATTTACTATTCATTATATCTCTCATTTCAATTGCTTTTGTTAATGCTTCCTCTTTTGAATCAAAAGTTAAATTATTTTCTAAATTACTCTCTTTGAAGCAAGAACATTGATTTGCCACAACTATTTTATACATAAAAATATCCTTAAAAATTTTATAAATTATTATGGAAGAGTAGCTAATTTTTTATTAAAGCAATTTAAGAAGAAAAAAAGGATAAAATAATAACTTAACTGATTAAAAAAGGAAAATAATGCATATCACAAATCTAATTTCTCAATACTTTGGAAAATTTGCGAAAAAAGAGTTCCCAACATTTATTCAAAAAATAATAAATGCTAGTTATGTAAAATTAATGGGACTTGATATGAGTGAATTTAAACATTCTAGGTATTATAAATCGTTGAATGATTTATTTACTAGAGAATTAATTTTAAAAAGAGAAATTGATAAATCAAGTGATATTATAATCTCTCCAGCAGATAGCTTAATCACAGAATGTGGAATTTTAAGTGAAGATATAGCCTTACAAATAAAAGGTATGGAATATAGTGTTGAAGAGTTACTAACTTTTTACTGTACAGATAATTTTGAAAAAATAAAAAATGGTTCTTTTATGAATTTTTATTTATCACCAAAAGATTATCACAGATATCATGCCCCTTGTGATTTTAAATTAAATAAACTAATTCATGTTCCTGGGAAACTTTATCCTGTAAATTTAAAATATCTAAATAAAGAGTTCGAACTTTTTGTTCAAAATGAGAGAGTAATTTTAGAGTGTGAAAACAATGGAAAACTATTTTATATGGTTTTTGTAGGTGCATTAAATGTAGGACAAATGGTTTTTGAATTTGAAAATAGAGTAGAAACAAATACTGATGCAAAAGAGATAAAAGTTTATAATTATGATAATATTGAAATAACAAAAGGTGAATGTTTAGGATATTTTAAAATGGGTTCAACTGTTGTTATGCTTTGGGAAAAAGATTCTGTTCAAATAGATGATTTATTGAATAAAAATATTAAATTTGGTCAGAGAATAGGTAAAATGTAAATTCTAAAGAAGTAAGTAATGAATACAAAAATTTTTCTAAAAATTGCTTGGTTGTTTATTTTAGGTCTTTTGACTTATTTGGTTTTTGTAGTTTTTTTTCTATCTCCTAAAATAAATAATTTTTTAAGTGAAACTGAAATAAAAAATACAAAAATTCAATTTGATAAGATAGTTTCAGTAATAAATGAAAAATCTAGAACACTTACTGATAAAGAAGTCTTAAAAGAAGAAATTGAATTATTGCTTTCAGGAGTTACTTTAGGTAAAGCTGGTTATGCTTTCATTTTTGATAATACAGGGAAAATTGTTTTTGATCCTAGTGGTGAATTTTCATCAAAAGAGTTTGATAAAATAGTAATTCCTGGATTAGAAAAAAGATATTTATATGAGGAACTAAAAAAAGCATATTTAAAAAAAGACTCTTTTGAATATGAATGGAATAGAATTTATGATCCATATAATTATACTTATAAAAAATTATCTTGGATACAATACAATCCACAATTAGATTGGTATATTGTTTCAAATATTTATAAAGATGATTTTGATACTTTTATTGAAGGAACTAATTCTTTAATATTAAATATTTCTATGGTTTTATTTATAGTTTTATCAATGATTGGTATTTTTATTACAATTAAAATAATTACACCAATTAATAAAATGTTTGAAGAAGTTCAGAAAGCAAATGTTCCATCAAATGAGTTAGAAAATGCAGTTAAATCAAAAGATGAAATAGGTTTTTTAGCAACTCAATTTAATACCTTACTTGATCAAGTTGAAAATAATAGAAAAAATTTTGAAGAACAAGTTCAAGTAAAAACTAAAGAGATTCAAGATAGATTATATTATGATGAATTGACAAACTTGAAGAATAGAACAGCTTTAGAAGATGATATAAAAGATAATGATTTTGTTTCAATTGCTTTAATCGATGTTGATTCTTTTGGTGATATAAATGAACTTTATGGGTTTTCAACAGGAAATTTAGTTTTAATTGAAATTGCAAAAGTTTTAAGTGAATTTGCTACAAAATTTAGTGTTAGTCCATATAGAATTTATGGAAATGTTTTTTGTTTAGCAGATAAAAAAATGATGGGCTTTTCAAGATATGATGAGTTTATAAGTGAACTTTGTAAAATATTTAAAAATAGAGCAATACATATTGAAGAGTTAGATATAGATGTATTTATAAATATAACTTTAGGTATCTCAATCGCTCAAGAAGAACCTATAAAAGCTGCAAGTATTGCATTAAAAAAAGCAAAAAAATCTAATATGAAGTTTTTTGTATATAACAATGAAATTGATACAAAAGAGATGATAAAAAAATCTATGTATTGGCGTGAAAAAATAAAAATAGCAATAGAAAAAGATGATGTTATTCCTTTTTATCAACCAATTTATAATAGAAATAATGAAATTGTAAAATATGAAACTTTGATGAGAATAAAAGATATAAATGAAAAAGGTGAAACTGTTTATCTAAGTCCTTATTTATTTCTTGATATTTCTGTAAAAACAAAACAGTATTTACAACTATCAAATCAAATAATATCTAAAGCATTTGCAGATTTATCAAAAACAAAAAGACAAATATCATTTAATTTAAGTTTTAAAGATATTTTAGATGGAGATTTTATAATTTCTTTAGATAAAAATATTGATAAATTAGATAGTGAAAATAGGGAAAAAGTTGTTTTTGAAATATTGGAAAGTGATTATATTTCAGATTATAGTTTATTAGAAGAGTTTATTTTAAAATATAGAAAACAAGGTGTAAAAATTGCGATTGACGATTTTGGGACAGGATATTCGAATTTTGCACATATTTTGAAAATTAGACCAAATTATATAAAAATTGATGGCTCTTTAATAAAAAATATTTATAACGACAAAAATTCTTATGAAATGGTAAAATCAATTATAGATTTTTCAAAAGCTTTAAATATAAAAGTAATTGCAGAGTTTGTACACTCAAAAGATGTTTATAATACTCTATTTGATTTAGGTGTTGATGAGTTTCAAGGTTTTTATTTAGGTGAACCTTCATTAAAAATTGAGTAGTTTTACTTAATCAAAAGCTTATTTAAGTACAATTTAAATTAAAATAATAAAGGATTAACATGTCTACTATTACAGAATTAGGAACACTAGCACTAGCAGGTACAAAAAAAGGAAAAATTTCTATATCTAATGTGACTGAACCTTATGGAAAAGATACTCCTGATATTATTAGTATCGGTATTTCATTAAATGGACAAGATATTCAATGGAAATCACATATCCCTTATGAAAACTTAGAAGAGGTGATTACAATATTACAAAAAGCACTTGATGCCAAAAAGTAATTTATTGTAGTTTTTCTGGAATTTTTTTGTGATATAATTATCTTTTTAAGAGGTAAAATATGTCACAAAAAAAAGTTATAGGAAGAAGAGAAATAGTTGATATTTTAGATTTAGAGTTATTTGACTTAGATGCTAAAATTGATACTGGTGCAGATTCAAATTCGTTACACTGTGATGATATTTTTATAGATAATGACAATAAGTTTGTTTATTTTACATTATTAGATAAAGTTCATCCTGCTTACCATGGCAAAAAAATAAAGATGCCACTTTACAAAATAAAAAAAGTCAAAAGTTCAAATGGAATTATTCAATTAAGAGCAACTATCCAAGTAAGTGTCTCTTTTTTTGGAAAAAAATATAAAACAGATATATCCTTAACTGATAGATCAGATATGAAATATCCGATGTTAATAGGAAGAAAGTTTTTAGCCAACCGTTTTTTAGTTGATGTTTCTAAAGAATATCTAACAAAAGCTATATAAAAAGAGGATTATATGAGAATTTATATATTGTCAAGAAATAAAGATTTATTTTCAACAAAAAGATTAGTTGAAGAAGCAAATATAAAAGGTTGGGATGTAAGAGTAATAGATTATTTAAAATGTACAATTGAAATTATGAAAGGGGAATTAGTTGTAAACTATGAAGGAAAAGTTTTGCCAACTCCTGATGCTATAATTCCTAGAATTGGTGCAAGTAGAACTTATTATGGTGCTGCAATGGTGCGACACTTTGAGATGTTAGATGTATTTAGCACAACAGGAAATTTAGCACTTACACGAAGTAGAGATAAACTTAGAAGTTTACAAGTTTTATCAAGAAATGGTGTAGATATGCCAAGAACAGTTTTTGCTTCAAATAAATCAAATGCGAAAGATGTAATAGCTTTAAGTGGTGGAGCACCTTTAGTTTTAAAAATTTTAGAAGGAACACAAGGTGTAGGAGTAGTTTTAGTTGATAGTGAAAAAGCTGCTAAATCAGTTCTTGATGCTTTTTATGGAATGGATGTAAACTTACTTGTTCAAGAGTATATTGAAGAAGCAGGTGGTGCAGATATTAGAGCTTTTGTTGTGAATAATGAAGTAGTTGGTGCAATGAAAAGACAAGGTGCAGAAGGAGATTTTAGATCAAACTTACATCAAGGTGGAAGTGCAACATCATATAAATTAAATAGAAAAGAAAAAGCAACAGCAATTGCAGCAGCAAAGGCAATGGGGCTTGGAGTTTGTGGAGTTGATATGATACCATCACGTAGAGGACCTCTTGTAATGGAAGTAAATTCTAGTCCAGGTCTTGAAGGAATAGAAAAATCTACAAATATAAATATTGCAGCTAAAATAATGGATTATATTGAAAATAGTATAAAACCAAGATGCTCAATTAATCCTAAAAAAAGAAAAATTAAAAAAGATAATATTGGAGCATAGGAGTTTTTTAAACTCCTAATTTTGAAAAAAGTTTATAAGGAACAGTTTCTCTTTGTTCTTGCTCCCATAAAGCCATTCCTCCAAATAAATGAGCACAGTTTTTATATCCTTGTTCTATCAAAAAATTTCCAATGTTTCTAGTTCTATTTGCATGAGCGCAAATTAATACAAAAGTTTGGTCTTTAGAAGTTACAAGCTTTTCAAACTCTTCCATCCATTTTTCTATATTATAATCACCAAATTCATCAAAAAAAGTTAATAAGTGAGCATTTTTTATAACGCCTGTTCTTGCCCATTCATCAGGTCGTCTAACATCTATCATAACTATATTATCATTTATCATTTTTTCAACAATTTTTGGTTGTAAATCTACTAAATTATTCATAAATTTCCTTTTATTAAAATTGGATATTAACATAAAATTTATAATAAAATCTTATAAGTGATAATAAATAGAAAATTATAAATTTCTTATAAACAAACTCTTTATAAAGATTAAATATAATAAATCAAAAATTTTAAGAGTAATAAGGTAAATAATGAAAAAAGTAGTTTTATCAATATTAGTTAGTGCTATTTCAGTTTTTGCATATGAAAACTTGACAATAGATAATTTTGAGTCAAAAATAAAAGATAAAAATGTAATTGTAGATTTTTATGCTACTTGGTGTCCACCATGTAAAATATTAGCAAATAATTTAGAAGATTTTGATGTAATCAAACCAGATAATATTGAAATTTATAAAGTTGATATTGATGAACAGCTGGTTTTAGCAAAAAAATATGGTGTTTCAAAATTGCCAACATTATTATATTTCAAAGATGGTAAAGCAATAAAAGAATATGTTGGAGTTTTAAGTAAAGAAGAGTTACTTCAAACAACAAAAGAAGATTTTAAATGAAAAAGATTTTACTATTTTTATTGATTTTTGTTTATTCTTTTTCTTTAGATTTAAACCCGAAGATTTTAGAACCTGAAGAGGCATTTAAAACTACTTTTATAAAAAATCAAGATAATTTAAACATAAAATTGGAGTTAGGTGATAATATATATTTATATGATGATAAAATAAAAATATTTATATCAAAACCACAAAAAATTGATATTACACAAAATATAAATATTCCTGAACCTATATCTTATGAAGAGTTTATTGTTCATTTTAATAGTTTAAATTTAACTATTCCATTTGAATTATTAAAATCAAAAATTGATACAAACAAATATGAAATTGAACTTCATTTTCAAGGATGCTCAAAAGCAGGACTTTGTTATGCACCAATTAGTGAAAAATATCTTCTAACTTTTGATGAGAGTGCAAAAAAAGAAGAAGTTAAAAAAGAGGTTGAGCAAAAAGTTTCTAATACTCAAGATTTAAATGAAACAGATACTATTGCAAATAGTTTAAAAGATGGGAATTTACTTTTAGTTTTAGCAACATTTTTTGGATTCGGATTGCTTTTATCTTTAACTCCATGTGTTTTCCCAATGATTCCAATTTTATCTTCTATAATTGTAGGTGCTTCACAAAAAGAGAGTATGACAGCTAGTCGAGGATTCTTTTTATCTTTAGTTTATGTACTTTCTATGAGTGTTGCTTATACTATTGCAGGAATTATTGCAGGAGTTTTTGGCGCAAATTTACAAGTTGCACTTCAAAATCCTTATGTATTAGTTGTTTTTGCTTTAATATTTGTAGCTCTAGCTTTTTCTATGTTTGGTTATTTTGAAATAAGACTTCCTCAAGCTATTCAAAATAAAGTAAATAAAACAACAGATGGAAAAGAAAAACAAGGAATAGTTGGAATTGCTATTATGGGATTCTTATCAGCATTAATTGTTGGACCTTGTGTTGCTCCACCACTTGCAGGAGCTTTAGTTTATATTGGTCAAACAGGTGATGCGCTTCTTGGTGGAATGGCTTTATTTGTTATGAGTTTAGGTATGGGTGTTCCTTTACTTCTTATTGGTTTAGGCGCAGGTAAATTTATGCCAAAACCTGGTGGTTGGATGGAAGGAATCACTAGAATATTTGGAATAGTGATGTTAGGAGTTGCAATTTGGCTTCTTGATAGAGTTTTAGATGCAACTATTATTATGTATTTATGGGCATTATTACTTCTTGGAAGTGCTATATATTTAAAGATTTATCAACATATTATTGCTCAATTAATAACTGTTGTTTTATTCCTTTTAGGTGGAATATTATTTATTGCAGCAATTAGTGGAGCTACTAATCCTTTAAATCCATTAGAAAAGTTTACTTCTGGAATCGTTACACAAGTTGCAAGTGAAAAATTAGTATTTAAAAAAATAAAAAATATTGAAGAATTAAAACAAGCAATAAAAGAATCAGATAAACCAGTAATTTTAGATTTTTGGGCTTCTTGGTGTGTAGCTTGTAAAGAGTTTGAAGAGATAACTTTTAAAGATGAAGATGTTATCAAAAAATTACAAGGTTTTACACTTTTACAAGCAGATGTAACTCAAAATAATGATGATGATAAAGCTTTACAAAAAATGTTTGGAATAGTAGGACCTCCTGGGATAATTTTTTGGGATAAAGATAAAAATGAAGTTACATCTTCAAAAGTTGTTGGATATAAAAATCCAAAAGAGTTTTTAGAAATAATAAATAAAAACTTCTAAACTTAAATCAAATTTTTCTATAATAAGTCTTTTTTAGGATTTATTATGGAATCATCTTCAGACTTCTTTCTTATTCTTTCCATTATACTTTTTATCTCTTCCTTAGTTCATGGAAGTATCGGTTTTGGTTTTCCTATGCTTGCAACTCCCCTTTTAGCTATGGTTACAGATATGAAAACAGCTATTTTATATATAGCTATTCCTACTTTGCTTATAAATTTAATAAGTATATTTAGTGAAGGAGAGTTTCTTAAAGCATTAAAAAGATTTTTTCCTTTGGCAATTATTGGAATGATAGGAAGTGCAATTGGAACACAAATACTAATATATAGTAATTCTGAGATTTTTAAACTTTTGCTAGCTATATCTATATTTTTATATTTGTTTATTCAAAAATTTAAAATTGAGATGTTGTGGATTCAAAAAAGAAAAACTTTTTCTATGATAGTTTTTGGTTTAGTTGCAGGAATTATTGGTGGATTAACAAATGTTATGGCTTCGATTTTAATCATATATTCGCTTGAATCAAAACATACAAAAAAAGAGATAATCCAATCAACAAATTTATGTTTTTTATTTGGAAAAATTATTCAAATCATTCTTTTTTCAATTCATGGTTCATTTAATCAAGAGTTACTTTTTACATCTTTTAGTAGTTTAGTAGTAGTTATAATAGCAATGTTTTTAGGTTTAAAAATAAAAAATATAATTCCACAAAAAATTTATAGAAAAGTTATAAAAGTAGTTTTATTTATAATTGCTTGTTTTTTAGTGATTCAAACAATTTTTTAAAAGAGGAAAACCTCTTTTAAATTTTTTAGATGAATATAAATGCACCTAAGATAATAACAGCAAGATAAAGTGCACCAAATATCGCACCTAATCCCCACCATCTAGCTTGTGAAATATATCCTGCTCCATACCAAATAGGTGATGGTCCAGTAGCATAAGGAGTAATAATTCCCATAACCCCAAGACTTCCAGCTAAAATAACAGTAAATGGAACTAATTGTTCAGGTGCAAGTAAACTTGCAGCAATAGTCATAAATATTGGAACAAGAGCTGTAACATGAGCTGTAACACTAGCAAAAAAGTAGTGTAATAAGAAAAAAAGAACAAGTAATGATAAGATAAGTGCAATTGGGCTCATACCTGCTAACATTTCTTGTGTATTTGCTCCAATCCAGTCTAAAATACCAACTTTTTTAAGACCAGCTGCCATAGCAACTAAAGATGCAAACCAAATAAGTACGTTAAATGCAGCTTTATTTGAAATCAAATCATCCCAAGTAATTACATTTGTTAAAACCATAATTGATACAACAGAAATAGCAACAGTTGTAGAATCTACACCAATTTCTTTACCAAAAATCCAAAGAACAAGTGCAACAGTTGCAAGCCCTGCCATAAGATATTCTTTAAAAGTAATTGCACCTAATTTTTTTAACTCTTCTGCTGCCCAAGCAGGAGCTTCAGGAGATTTTTTTTGTGTAGGTGGATAAACAACATAAGTTAACCAAGGAGTAAGTAAGAATAATGGAATCATAAGTGGTAACATAACTCCTGCCCATTCTCCCCAACTAATAACATGTCCTGTACTTTTTCCGATTAAATCTACTGCTAGTAAATTTGGAGCAAGTGCAGTTAAGAACATAGAACTTGTAATACAAGTAGTTGCAATTGCAACCCAAGAGATATATGCACCTAATTTTCTTGGATCTTTATCTGGATAAGAATCAAAAATATGTGGAATATTAATAGCAACTGGATAAACAGATCCCGCACTTCTAGCAGTATTTGATGGCATAAATGGAGCTAAAACTAAATCCGAAAATGCAACTGCATATCCAAGACCAAGTGAACTTTTTCCCATATATTTAATCATAATAAGTGAAACTCTTTTCCCTAAACCTGTTTTTTTATAACCTAGTGCAAACATAAAAGCTGCAAAGATTAACCAAATAACACTATTTGAAAATCCTGAAAGAGCCCATGTAATACTCTCTTTAGGATTTCCTACTAACCCTAAAAGTGCAACTAATGAAATACCAGTAAAACCCACAAGAGCAGCTGGAACTGGCTCAATAATAAGTCCTACAACAACAGCAAAAAATACTGCTAAAAAATGCCATGCATTAGCTGATAAACCTTCTGGTGCTGGAATGAACCATAAGATCAATAATACTGCAACAGGGACAATATATTTTATAGTCTGATTTGACATATAAATCCTCCTTTTGAAATTATAATGTTATTATAATATAATTTAGTTACAAAATAAATATAAGCTAAAATTAAAACAAATATGCATTTATCTAATATTTGTTATACTTCCCAAAAATTATACAAAAAGGCTTCAAATGAATTTTGAAACAATTTTAGGAAAAGTTGATTTTTTAGAGTTCTTAAGAGGTAAAAGAGCAACTTTTTTACTTAGCTGTAGTGTGACAAAAACATGTGAAATACCAAATATTTCGCAAGCTGGAATACCTGGAAAACTCTATCTTACTCCCACTCTTGATGCTGAATTTTTATGTACAAAAGAAGTTCGTTCACTTCCTGATATTGCACAAACACCAAAAGGTGTGCCAACACCTGCTCTTATAACTAGAGCAATTCATGAATTAAAACCATATTCAAATATCGAGATTTTAAATTTGGGCTTAGATGTAATTCCTCAAATAGATTATTTTAAGATTTATAATTTTGATATAAATTCAAGTGAAAGTATTGATAAAAATGCAAAAATACCTGCTATGGAAATATTTCAAAAAGGAATAGAATTTGGTCAAAATTTTGAAACAAAAGATGATTATGTGATAATAGCTGAAACAATTCCAGCTGGAACTACAACAGCAAATGCAACTGCAAAAGCTCTTGGATACAAATGTGAAGGATATTTTTCTAGTTCATTTAAAAATTCTCCAAATGATATAAAAAATGAAACAATAAATAAAGCTTTAGAAAATTTAGATACAAATGATGATATTTTTGAAATCTTATCAAAAGTTAGTGATAATATGATTATTTTTAATGCGGGATTTATTTTAGGAAGTAGAGTAAATGACTTAAAAGTTATCCTTGCAGGTGGAACACAAATGGCTTGTGTTTTACTTGTAGTTAATTCTATTTTACAAAGTATGGATGGCGAAATTGATTCTTCAAATCTTGCACTTTGTACAACAAAATGGATAAATAAAGATAAAGATTCAAATCTAAAAGCAATATTAGAACAATTAGATTTCCCAATAAATGCTTATGCAAGTGATTTTGATTTTAGCTTATCAAATCATCCTGCACTTAAACTTTATGATGAAGGTGAAGCAAAAGAGGGTGTTGGTTGTGGTGGAGCACTTTGTTATGCAACAATAAATGGCTTATCCAAAGAAGTAGTTACAAAAAAAATTGAGAGTTTTTTAGGATAAAAGATGAAAAAGTTAATTTTATTATTAGTTAGTGGAGTTTTGATGTTACAAGCTTGGCAAATACAAGATGATCCATATTATAAACATAAAAAGAGTCAATTTGAAATGTTACAAAATAATGATAAATATGAAACTATGATGTTAGGTGATTCTATAACTGATGAAGGACGTTGGGATGAATTACTTAATAATGACAAAGTACAAAATAGGGGAATTAGTGGTGATACAACAAACGGTGTGTTAGAACGACTAGATTCAATAAATAAAAATATAAAACAAGTTTTTATAATGATTGGTGTAAATGATATTATGCGAGGAAAAGAAGTAGATGAAGTTTATAATAACTATTTAAAAATCATCAAAACTTTTAAAGATAAAAATATAAAAGTTTATATTCAATCAACACTTTTTATTGGTGAAAGAAGAATGGAAAATTTCAACTTTAAAGTTGAAGAGTTAAACAAAAGATTAGAAAAGTATGCAAAAGAAAATCATATTACTTTTATAAATCTAAATCCAATTTTTGCTCCAAAAAAAGTATTAGAGAAAAAATTCACTTTTGATGATTTGCACTTAAATGGCTCAGCTTATGAACTTTGGGCAAAAGAGATTAAAAAATATTTTTAAATTAGGATTTTTATGGATTTATTTATTTCTACATTTTTGAAAATGTTTTTCATTATGACACCTTTTTTTGTTTTATCAGTTTTTCTAACTGTTACAAATGAAGCAACAATAAAACAAAGAAAAGCATTAGCTATAAAAGTTACTATTTCCGTTGTAGTTGCGAGTATGATTTTACTTTTTTTTGGGAAAAATATCTTTTCAATATTTGGAATAACTCTTGATGCTTTTAGGATAGGTGCGGGTGCATTACTATTTATAACAGCTGTTGAATTAGTAAAAGGAAATAAAGATAGTACAAAAGTAGGAGATAAAGATATTTCGCAACTTGCAGTGGTACCTTTATCAATTCCTGTTACTATTGGTCCTGGAACTATTGGTATCTTACTTGTAATGGGTGCAACTTTTGAAAATACATCTTCAATGTTAGTTGGAAGTTTAGCTTTAATTAGTGCTGTTTTAGTAATAGGAATTATGCTTTATAGTTCAAGTTTCATAGAAAAAATCATAGGAAAACATGGACTTTTAGTGATTTCAAAAATTACTGGATTATTCCTTGCTGCACTTTCAGCTCAAATTGTATTTACAGGTATTAAAAACTTTTTAGGATTATGATGAAGATATTATATTTTGGTGGACAAAAATCAGGCAAAACAAAAGCTGGAATAAAAAAATCACTAGAACTCTCATGTGAAAAAAAACCTTATTATGTGGCAACTTATGATAATTCATTTGGTGATGATTCTATGCAAAATAGAATAAATAAACACATTCTTGAAAGAGAAGAAAATTTTATCACTATTGAAGAAGCAAAAAATTTAGAGAAAGTTGTACAAAAGAATAATACATATTTAATAGATTGTGTTTCTATGTGGCTTTTTAATAATCTTGAAGTTGATGAAGAGATTTTAAAAAAGCAACTTCAAGAGATTTGTAAAATAGAAGCAAATATAATTTTTATTTTAAATGATGTATCAAATGGAATAATACCTTTTGATAAAGAATCACGAAAATTTGTAGATTTTACGGGACTTATTGGACAAGAGCTTGTGAAACTTTGTGATGAGGTTTATGAAGTAAAATTTGGATTAGAAAGAAGATTAAAATGAAACAACTATTAAATGCCTTTTTCTTTGCTCTTTCATATTTTTCAATTATTCCAGTTTTTGTGAAAAATATGCAAATTAACAACGAAACTTATAAATATACTTTAGTTTTATTGCCACTTGTTGGAGCGATTTTAGCTTCAATAGTAATAGGTTTAAATTATGTATTAGTTGATTTTTTCCATCCTTTATATGCATCTTTTGTATGTGCGGTTATTTATCTTGCTCTTTATGGGTTTATACACACAGAAGCAATTATAGATGTGGTTGATGCTTGGTTTGCATCTTATAGTGGAAAAGATGCTTATAAGATAATGAAAGAGTCAACTATTGGTGCAATTGGAGCTTTATATGGTTTTTCATTTGTACTTTTAAAAGTTGGAATAATTACTTATGTTTTATATGAAAAACAGTATGTTCTATTTTTACTTATTTGTGTAATTTCTAGATTAAATCTTATTTATCTTCTTGGATATTTTAAATTTAGTAAAGATAGTTTTTTATCTTTAGCCTTTGCAAATTCTGGGATTTCTCAACTTAAACTTTTTGCTTTGATTTATCTAATAATCGCACTTTTTATTGGAACAAATGTTTTAGTTTTATTTGTTTTATCACTTTTGAGTTTTTATTTTGTATTAAAAATTTTAAACAATAAATTTGGCTTTGTAAATGGAGATTGTTTAGGATTTACTCTTGAACATACTGAATTAATACTTTTAAATATAGGATTACTTTTAATATTATGAAAACTTTTGAACATGGTGGACAAATAGAAAAATTTGCAGGTGAGTTAAATTGTAGAGTTGATGAAATCATAGATTTATCCTCAAATATAAATTTTGTAAAACCTCAAATAAATATAGATTTTAACACTTTAGATATATCTTCATATCCAACTTATGATAAGTTATATAAAAAAATATCTTCAAATTATGGAGTTAATAGTTCTCAAATTGAGCTTTTTAATGGTGGAAGTAGCGCTATTTTTACTCTATTTAGACATTTAGCTTTAAAAACTTGTACTATTTATTCGCCTGCTTATTTAGAGTATAAAAAAGCTGCTTTAAATTTTGGCTATGAATTAAATCTAATAAATAGATTTGAAAATATTAATCAAGAAGTAAAAGAGAATAGTTTTGTAATTTTTGTAAATCCTTCAACTCCTGATGGAAGATATTATGATTTAGAAGAGTTGATGAAAACTTGGATAGAAAAGTCTTGTACGATTTTGATTGATGAGAGTTTTTTAGATTTTTGTGATAAATCTAGTGCTATAAAATATCTAGAAACTTACGATAATTTATATATTTTAAAATCAATGACAAAATTTTATTCAAGTGCAGGTATTAGAGTAGGGACTATTGTTTCTACAAAAGCAAATATAGAAAAGCTAAAAGAGTTTGAACCTATGTGGAAATTATCACAATTTGATTCGAACTATTTGCAAGCTGCACTTGATGATAAACTTTTTAAATCTATTTCAAAAGCCATAAATATAAAAAATAAAATAGAGTTAGAAAATATTCTAAAAAGTTCTAATTTGATAGATAAAGTTTTTGAAAGCAGTGCAAACTATGTTTTAATAAAACTAAAAAGTCTAAATGCAAAAGAGTTTCAAGAAAAATTAAAACCATTTAAAATCATGGTTAGAGATTGCTCAAACTTTGATTTTTTAGATGATAGATTTATAAGAGTTGCTGTAAAATCTTCAAGTGCAAATGAAGTACTAAAAAGGGCGCTTGAAGAGATATGTTGATTGAAAATAGATTTTTAAAATATTTTTCTTTTTTTATATCTTTTATATTTCTTGCTTATGTGATTTATCTGATTATTAGTTCCTTTTTTATAGTTAAAAATCAGTTTATTGATATTTGTGATGCAACTTATGTAAACCAAGTAAGAACTGATGACTATACTATAAAACTTGCAAATTTTCTAACAAAAGATTGTAACAGTAACAAAATTTGTGAAGTACAATCTATGCTTGATTTTGTTACAAGAATTCCTTATAAAATAAATGAAAGTATTGCCAGAAGTGCAAAACAAGTAGTTGAACAAAATTTTGGCGATTGTGATGATAAATCAAATCTTTTAATTTCACTTTTAAAAGTAAAAGGTTACAAAGATATATATTTTGTTTTAGTTCCTGAACATATTTTTGTGATAATTAATCTTGAAAAAATAGATTTAAAAAGAAAAGCTTTATATGTGAATGATGAAAAATTTTACATCTTAGAAAGTACAGCAACAAACTCAAAAATAGGTTTTCCTTTGAAATATAAATTAGATGAAATAGAAGCAATAGTTGACCCATTTCAAAATAAAAAATTAGTAATTAATAAATTAGAATATAAATAATATTTAGGAGATTAAATGAAAAATATCATTATAACTGGTGCCTCAAATGGTATTGGAAGAGTTATAGCAAAAAATTTAAGAAAAAAATATCATATTATAAATATAGATATTGTTGAAAATAAAATGGATAAAGTAGATTTTTATAAATGTGATTTATCAGATAAAGGACAACTTCTTAGAACTATTGAAAAAATAAAAACAAATATTGATTCACTTTATGCTCTTGTAAATAATGCAGCGATTTTTTCTTCAAAGATTTTAGAAAAACAGACTATCGAAGAGTGGGAAAATATAATAAATACAAATTTAACTGCACCTTATATTCTATCAAAAGAGTTTTCAAATTTTTTAAAAGAGTCTCAAGGACATATTATAAATATCTCTTCGACAAGAGCAATTATGAGTGAAGTTGGAACAGAAGCTTATAGTGCTTCAAAAGGTGGAATTAGCTCTTTAACTCATGCTTTAGCAATTTCTTTAAGTCCAGATGTAAAAGTGAACTCAATAACTCCTGGTTGGATAAATACAAATGAAGATTATCTACCAACAAAAGATGATAATTTTCAACATCCAAGTGGAAGAGTTGGTACTCCTGATGATGTGGTTGATGTAGTTAAATTTTTATTAAGAAATAAAGGTTTTATAACTGGAAGTGATTTTGTTGTTGATGGTGGAATGACTAAAAAAATGATTTATGTTTAGGAGTTTTGATGGAAAATTTAAAATGAAGAATAACTTTTTACCAGAAAAATTTATTTCAGCACATGACTTATGCTTTTTTATTCATGACTTATTAGTAAACACATTAGTAAGTGGTGAAAATCAGGATATTTTTGATTATGAATTTAGTTTAGATGAAAAAATTACAAATAATCTTGAAAATGATGAAGATATTCTTTTATTTCTTCATGAAAATAAATTTTATAAGCATCGGGATAAAGTATTAAAAACAATTATTTTACCTGCATTATTAAGTGATACTTTACATTGTATTTATGAAGCACTTAATTCATCAAAAAAGGCTAAATTAAATATCACATATATGTTAATAAGAAAACCAATTCAAGAAAGTTTATATCTATTAGAATCAATGTTAATTAGTGAAACAGAGTTTGGAAAAAGTATAGCAAATAATCCTTTGGAATTAAGACCTAGTATAACAATGAAAAAAACTGGAATAAAAGGACATGAAGAAAGAATAAATATTGTACTTGATAAATTAGAATTGACTAGTTTATTTTCATTTTCATATCTTGCTAATTTAAGATATAACAAAAGATGTGAAGATAATTTTGATGGAATTTGTAATCACGCGATGCATTTATTTACAGAACATGATGCAATAAAGACGGATAAATTCAATATAAACTTTATTTTTTCAGATGATAATTCAAAATTAACTCAATGGGCTTATTTATATAGCAGATTGCCTTATATTCTTTTATATATTTATTATATAGTTGAATATTTAATGGAAGAAATTTGTCCAACAGAAAAATGGTATATTGAAGAAATGGAATTGAGAATATTTGCCCATTTTATTCTTTGGTTTGAGGATTTAGATGAAGTTTATTATTCAGATGAATTATTAAAAATAATAGAATTTTCAAGAAATAAGTTAAACACTTTTTGCATAAATAATTTAAAAAAACCTTTTGATAAATTAATCATTGAGAATATTGCAAATAATGGTATATCAGATTATAAGGATAATAAATAAATGAATAATATCTCGATATTTGGAACTTCAAGCGATGCTGGAAAATCAACAATAACTTTTGTAATTGCTAAAATCCTTCAAGATTTAGGAGTAAATGTAGTTCCATTTAAAGCACAAAATGTTTCAAATAATTCTCATGTTTGTGATGATGGAAGTGAGATAGCAATCGCCCAATATTTTCAAGCAGAGGTTTTAAAAGTTCCAACTTCATATCATCTAAATCCAATTTTACTAAAATCAGGTCGAGGAAGTTCTGCTTCACTTATAGTTGAGGGAAAAGTTGTAACTTCCAAAGATGTGCGAGAATATTATAGGGATTTAGATTTGTTGAAACCTGCAGTTAAGCGATGTTTTGATTATCTTGATGAAAAATATGATTGTATAGTTGCAGAAGGGGCTGGAAGTCCAGTTGAACTAAATCTAATGGATAAAGATTTATCAAATATTTTTATTGCAAACGAATACAACACAAAAATCATACTTGTAGCAGACATAGAAAAGGGTGGAGTTTTTGCTTCAATTTGGGGAGTTTATAATCTACTACCAGAAAAACTTAGAAAAAATGTAATAGGTGTAATAGTAAATAAATTTAGAGGTGATTTGTCATTATTTGATGAGGGAATTAGAATAATCGAAGAAGATTTTAAAATCAAAGTTTTAGGAGTGTTACCATATATTCCATTTAATCTAGGGTTTGAAGATAGTGCAAGTTTGAAAAATTTTGTTCAAAATCCAAAAAACAAAAAACTAGATGTTGCAGTGATTTCATATCCATATATGAGTAACTACAATGATTTTGAACCATTGATTGCTGATGATGAAGTTTTAGTTGAGTTTGTTAGTTCAAATGTCTCTTTAGAAAAGTTTGATTTAGTGATTCTTCCAGGAAGTAAGCTAGTTATCAAAGATTTATTATGGTTAAAGCAAACTGGTCTATTTGAACAAATCAAAAACTACAAAAAAGATATTTGTGCCATTTGTGGTGGATATGAGATGATGTTTGAAACCCTTGAAGATAGATACTCTTTAGAAAATGAAGAAGCTATTAGTGAAGATGGCTTTGCTTTGATTGATGATGTGATAGTTTTTGAAAAAGAGAAAATCTTAGAGAAAAAGAGTTATGAGTTATTTGGAACAAAAATAGAGGGTTTTGAAATACATCATGGAATGTGTCAAAAATATCCTTTGTCATATGAGAAAAAAAACTTCAAAGGTACATTTGTACATAAGATTTTTGATAATGATGAGTTTAGAACAAAATATTTTAAATCTATAAAAAGTGATTATATAGGATTTGATTTTGCACTTTATAAAAAGCAAACAGTTGATAGTTTTATCTCAACTTTAAAAGAAAAGATAGATGTTGAATATCTAGTAAAAAGTATAAGCTAAAAGCTTTTTGCTTTTTTGATTATACTTTTTATCATGTTATTAAATACAAAATAGTGTAGAGGAATCAAAGCATACCAATACAATCTTCCTAAAACTCCTTTAGGATAAAAATATGCAGATTGAATTAGTTTATTATCTTTGATTTTAAACTCAAGCCATGCTTCACCTGGGATTTTCATTTGTGCGTATAAAAGAAGTCTTTCATTCTCTTTTAAATCAACAACTTTCCAAAAATCTAAACAATCACTAATTCTTAAATCACATTGGCTTCTTCTTCCTCGTTTTAGTCCAACACCACCAATTAGTTTATCAATTATTCCTCTTAATTCCCACAAAAAGTCAAAATCAAACCATCCATTAGCTCCACCAATACTAATAAATGATTTATAAATTTTAGAGGCATCAATATCTGAAATATTTTCCTCTTTTCTATCTATAAAAATTGCTTTTGAAATCTCTTTATTCTCTATTTTATCCCAAACTTCATCACCTTTGTCATTCCATCTACTTATTACTTGATTTTCTTCTATCTCTTTTATTGCATTTTTTACAGCATCTTCATAGGAAATAGGAACAATATTTGGGAAATATTTTTTAGCATTTTGATTTTGGATTACAACTTCTGATTTTAATCCTTCAATCAAAGCTTTTGCAATAGAAAAAGGAACAGGAGTAAAAAGATTTAACCAATAAGATGAAAGGTTTATACTCATAAAAGGAAGTGGAATTATCCATCTTTTCAAACCTAAAACTTTTGCAGTTTTTAACATCATATCTTTATAGCTTAATTGCTCACTACCAATATCAACTATTAGATTTTCTTTTTTTTCTAAATATAATGCATTATATAAATATGAAAGTACATCATTTACTGCTATTGGTTGTGCTTTTGTAGTTACCCATTTGGGAGTTGTCATAACTGGAAGTTTTTCTGTAAGATTTCTTATTATTTCAAAACTTGCACTTCCTGAACCAATTATAACTCCTGCTCGAAGCCAAATAGTTTGAACATTTTTATTTGAACTTAGAATTTCACCAGTTTCAATACGACTTAATAAGTGTTCACTTGTATTTTTATTTTTAACTCCTAAACCTCCAAGATAAATAATTCTTTTTACTCCACATTCACAAGCTACATCTAAAAAGTTTTGAGCAGAGATTTTATCTAGGTCTTTATAGTTTTCATTACTTAAAGAGTGAATTAAATAATAAGCAGTTTCAACATCTTTTAGAGCCTCTTTTAAAGAGTCTTTGTTAAAAGTATCACCTTCAATAATTTCTATTTTATTTTGTAAGTTTGAACGTACACTATTTTTATTTCTAACAAGGAGTTTTAATTCTATATTTTTATCTTCTAGAAGTTTTTGTTTTAATCTTCTTCCAATATATCCAGTTGAGCCGGTTAATAATACTTTCACTTTTGACTCCTTTTAATAAACTATGATACTATTCCATTTTATTTAGAAATTATAACATTTATTAAAAAATTAAAATCGTAGGATTTGTAAGTTCAATGTATTATGAAGTAGCATTAATAGCATATATTTTAGATAGAGTTTTTAGAGAGTTTGAAGAATTGAAGTTTTTTAAACATCCTATTATTTTGATGGGGAATTATATCTCTTGGTTTCAAAAATATTTTTATAAAGATTCTATTTTTAGAGGAGTATTACTTACTTCTTCTCTTTTGTTTATTGTATTTATAGTCTCATATCTATTATCTTTATTTGATAATATTTTAGTTCAAGGATTTTTAGCTTCCTTTACTTTGTCTTCAAAATTACTTTATGATAGTGTAAAAGATGTAGTTTCAAGTGATGATATAAATATTAAAAGAGAAAAAATCTCAATGCTTGTAAGTCGTGATACTAAAGAATTAAGTGATAGTGATATAAATAAAGCAGCTATTGAAACTTATGGAGAAAATCTTAGTGATGGAGTAATTGCACCTCTATTTTATCTTTTATGTTTTGGAATAGTTGGAGCGTTTATTTATAAAGCTGTGAATACTCTTGATTCTATGGTTGGTTATAGAAATGAGAAATATGAAAAATTTGGAAAATTTAGTGCAAGAGTTGATGATGTTTTAAATTTTATTCCAGCAAGAATAACTGCAATTTTAATCTCAATACTATTTTTTAGTTTAAAAGCATTGCTTGAGTTTAAAAAATATGGGAAAAAACATGATAGTTTTAATGCTGGGCTTCCAATATCAGCTTTAGCACTAGCTATAAATGTTAAACTTGGCGGTCCTACTTCATATTTTGGTAAGTTGAAAGATAAACCATATTTTGGAGATGGAAAAGAGATAATAGAAAAAGATGATGTATTAAAGGCATTATCTCTTAGAAACCGTTTAGATATTTTTATAATAATTGTATTAGTTTTAGGAGTTTTATGATGACTTATGAAGAGTGGTTTATCCAACAGGGTAATCTTCATGCAAATGTAATGAAAAAATTAACTGATAAATCAGTTGATGAGGTAATAGAGTATTTTAGATTTGAAAATATGGTAAAAAATGAACCAGATTTTTGTCCACTTTATAAAGATAATAAAAAATGTCATGATATGGAAGATTTAAATTGCTATTTATGTGCCTGTCCAAATTTTAGATTTAAAATGGATGGATTTGAAAAAACAGAAGATGGAAAAACTCTATTTTCAGTTTGTAATATCAAGTCTCGTGATGGAGCACAATATATTGGTGAGGATTATATTCATCAAAATTGTTCAGGTTGTATAGTGCCACATAGAGCTAAATATATTAAAAAACATTTTAATAGAAATTGGTTTGAAGTTATGAAAGATGTGAGAAATTAGAAACTTAGAAAACTACTTTTCCATATTTATGATAAAGTAGTTTTTCCCATCTTCGTATTTATATTCAAGTTTAAATCCATGTAAACTTACTATTGTTTTTACAATATAAAGCCCTAATCCAAAACCATCACTTCTTTTTTCTTCTTGTGAAAATGCTTCTGTATAGTAGGATAATTCATTTTTAAGTGGTTCACCTAAAGAGATTATTTCGATATGTTTTTTATTTGCATTGATTATTGCTTTTTTATTTGTTGAAAATTTTATCGCATTATCAATTAAGTTTTTTAAAGCAATTGACATCATATAAATATCAACATCAAATTTGAAGTCTCTTATTTTAGCTGCAATATTTTCTGGATTTATCATCATTAATTCTAAAGTTTTAGAGTAAATATTAAAAAAGTTAGTTTCCTCTTTATAAATCATTGTATTTTTAGAAGTCAGTTTTTCAACAGTTGCTAACTCTTTGATAATATCATCCATTCTTTTAAATGCACGTTGAAGATTTTCTCTTGTTTTATCATCTTCAAGTGTTTCAGCGATGAACATAGCTTTTGTGATAGGAGTTTTTAATTCATGCATCATATTTCGCATAAATAAATCTTTTGATTTAGATTGATTGTTTATAATGTTTATAGCTTCATTGAAATTTCTAGCAATCGTTCCAATTTCATCATTGCTTGTATAGTTTAGTTTTATGTCTTTATTTCCATTCGAAAATTCAATAATTTGTTTATTTAATGTATTTAAAGGTCTTAATTTTCTTTTTAAAATTTCATATAAAAATAAAAAGGTAAATAAAGATATAGCAAATCCAACGATTATAAAAGCCATACTATAGTTGTGGTTTGCAGAGTCTTTTAACATTAGATTGTAACCATATTGTTGAACATAAATATAGTATATGTCATTATATTTATAAACTCTATAAGTTCCTAAATAGTTTTGAGTGATTGTTAACTCTTGAGCATTTTTAATAATTTCTAATTTTTTGTCTCTATCTTCAATAGGCATAACTTGGAACTTTTTATATAAAGCTATAAGTGATTCAACAGTTGGTTGATTTTGGAATGAACTTAAAAAATTTTCTGCAATTAGTTCGTATCTATTTTGAAGTGATAGTTCATGTTTTTGTTTATCGTAATTAATAAACATTGCAAAAGTTATAAAAATAGAGATAAAAGCCAATGTAAATATGATATTTACAAAAGTAGAAATAGAGATATTTTTTATCATATTAACTGATATCCAATACCTCTTACTGATTTAATATAAGTTTGACTATCATCAATTTTTGATAGTTTTGTTCTAATTCTTGAAATAATTACATCTATATTTTTAAGCGATGAATCATCTTCTATATTATCACTTGCATAGATAAAATCTTCTCTTGCAACAACTCCATGATTTCTTTGAATTAATAGTTTTAAAATATCATATTCAGCTAATGTAAGAGTTAAGGCAACACCTTTAAAAAGTATTTGCATATCACTATCTTTTACTTCAAATAAAGAGTTTTGTTCAGTTTTTTTAGGTTCATCTTTTGATTCTACTCTTTTTAAAATAGTTTTTATTCTAGCTTGCAATTCTCTTGGATTATATGGTTTTGGAAGATAATCATCAGCACCTCTTTCTAAACCCATAACTTTATCTAAAATATCATCACGAGCTGAACTAATGATAATTGGTATATTTGATTTTTCTCTAATTTTTGGGATTAATTCTAATCCATCAATTTCAGGAAGGGTTAAATCAAGAATAATAAGTTGATAATCTTTATGCACATTAAGCATTGATAGTCCATTATATGGACTATCAGTATTTATAACTTCTATGTCGAATGATTTTAAATAATCTGTGATGATTTGGGCTAACTCTAAATCATCTTCTATCATAAGTACTTTTATTATGGTCTATCCTTTTATTGAATTACAAACATTATAGTTTGTCCATATCTATTTACATAAACTCTTTTATATTTATTATTATATCTTTTTAATGCTGTTTCAACATTTGTAAAGTTTTTAATTTCGACATCTTCTATTTGAATAATAACATCACCAGCTTGGAAACCAGCTTTTTCAGCTTTAGATTTTGGTTCTACATCAGAAATTAAAATTCCTGTTATATCAGAAGATAATCTAAATTGTTTTTGTGTTTCTGCATCAATTTGACTAAGTTTTAAACCACCTAGGAAAGTATTGTTGTCTGATTGAATTTGTACTAAACTTGTTCTATCTCCTAAAACAATGTTTAATGACATATCTTTTCCATCTCTTTCTATGTCTAATTTAATTTTTTCATCAGGTTTAAATGATGCAATTGTATTTTGTAAAGAACTTCTATCTTTGATAGTTTTTCCATTTATTGCATAAATTAAATCTCCTCTTTTTAGACCATATTTAGCAGCAGGTGTTTCGGCAGATATATCTAAAACTAATGCACCTTCTTTTCTTTTATAAACTTTTGATAATTCATTGTCTAAATCAGCAATAGCAACACCTAAATAACCTCTAGTGATTTTTCCATCAGCTACAAGTTTTTCAACAACATCTTTTATCATTGCAACTGGAATTGCAAATCCAATACCATTGTTTCCACCACTTTTAGAGATAATTGCTGTGTTAATACCTATTAATGCCCCTCTACTATCAACTAATGCACCACCTGAATTTCCAGGATTTATAGAAGCATCCGTTTGAATATAGTTTTCATATCTATTTATTCCAACTTTATTTTTATTAAGTGCAGAAATGATACCTTGAGTAACTGTACTTCCTATACCAAATGGATTACCAATAGCAAAAATTACATCACCTACTAATAAACTATTTGAATCTCCTAATTTTATAGGATTTAATGCAACATTTGATTCAATTTTTATAACAGCAATATCACTATCTGCATCTTTACCAATAAGTTTTGCATTATACTCTGTTGTATCATCACCAATAGTTACTGTTATTTCTTCAGCATTTTCAATAACATGATTATTTGTAACTATATAACCATCTTTCGAAACAATTACACCTGAACCTAAAGATCTTTGGACTCTATTTTGTTTTAGTTGATTTCCAAATTGATCTCCAAAAAATCTTTTAAAGAATGGATCATTAAACATTTGAAGAGGCAAAGTATCTAAAGTCGAATCCACATGTCTTTTAGCAGAAATATTAACAATTGAATTTAAAGAATTTTTAATACTGCTGTTAAATGACATAATCTCAGTTGTAGAATTAGGAGTAACTCTTACTGGATTTTTATCCATCATCTCAAAATCTATAGTTTTAGCAAATAATTGAGTTGCAATTATTGTAGAAATAATTAAAAGTTTTTTCTTCACTTTTATATCCTTTTTTCGATTTATTATTCTAACATTCTAAAGTATAAGAGTAAACTATTTTCCAATCAATGGTTAATAGAGGGTTAATATTTTAAAATAGGGCAAAAGCCCTACTTATTATAAATCAGTTTTTAGAACTGCTCCGCAACTTGCGTTTGTTACAAGTGCTCTATATTGTCCTAACCAAGAAGAGTTAAGAGGTTTTTTTAGAGGTACAAATTCATCTCTTCTTTGAGCAATCTCTTCAAATGTAAGATTTACACTTAAAATATATTGGTCAACATCAATGTGAATTTCATCACCATCTTTTAATAATCCAATCATTCCACCTTCAGCAGCTTCTGGAGATACATGCCCAATTGAAGCACCTCTTGTTGCACCTGAGAATCTTCCATCAGTAATTAACGCAACTTTATCTCCAAGTCCCATTCCCATGATTAAAGAAGTAGGAGCAAGCATTTCTTGCATTCCAGGTCCTCCTTTTGGACCTTCGTATCTGATAACAACAACATCACCAGCTTTTACTTTTCCAGAAACAATTCCTTTAATAGCCTCAGGTTGTCCATCAAAACAAACAGCTTTCCCTGTGAAAACTCTTGAACCAGTAATTCCAGCAGTTTTAATAACAGCACCTTGTTCTGCTAAGTTACCATAAAGAATTGCTAATCCACCAACTTGTGAATATGGATTATCAATAGTGTGAATGATATTTGTATCTTTGATATAAGCATCTTTGATTTTTTCTAATATAGTTTCACCAGAGATTGTAAGGTTATCTAATAAAATATCATCACCTCTTTTTGTCATCTCTTTCATAACTGCATTTACGCCACCGGCTTTGTTTATATCTTCCATATGAACTGTACTTAATGATGGAGAAATTTTTGCAATATGAGAAACTTTTTTTGAAATACTATTTATATCTTCTAAATTAAAATCAACATTTGCTTCTTTTGCAATAGCTAACATATGAAGAACTGTATTTGAACTTCCACCCATTGCCATATCAACAGCAAAAGCATTTTTAACTGCATTTTCATTTAAAATATTTTTTAATTTATATTTTTCTCTTGATGACGCATCAAGTGCAATTTCACAAATCCTTCTAGCTGCTTTTCTATATAACTCTTCTCTTTGGGGCGTTAAAGCTAAGATAGTTCCATTTCCAGGAAGTGCAATACCCATAGCTTCCATAAGTGTATTCATAGAGTTAGCTGTAAACATCCCTGAACATGAACCACCACTTGGACATGCATTACACTCAATATCTTTTAACTCTTCATCACTCATTTGTCCAGCTTCATGTTTTCCAACAGCTTCAAATGCAGTCGCTAAGTCAATTGGAGTTCCATCTTTTGTGTAACCTTTTTCCATTGGTCCACCTGATACAAAAATAGTTGGAACATTAACTCTTAAAGCTCCCATAATCATACCTGGTACGATTTTATCACAGTTTGGAATAGCAATCATTGCATCAAGTTTATGTGCATTCATTACTGTTTCAATAGAATTTGCAATTAATTCTCTTGAAGGAAGAGAAAATAACATACCATCATGTCCCATTGCAATTCCATCATCAACACCAATAGTATTAAATTCAAATGGTACACACCCATTTGCACGAATCTCTTCTTTTATGATAGCAGATACTTTATCTAGGAAAAAATGTCCTGGAATTAATTCAATAAAAGAGTTTGCAACACCAATAAATGGTTTATCAAAATCTTCATCTTTAAGTCCTGTTGCTCTTAACAATGATCTATGAGGTGTTCTATCGAACCCTTTTTTTACTTCATCACTTCTCAATGTATTATCCTTTTAAATATACGTAAATTATATGAATAAATTATACATTTATTGCTGTTCAATTTCCATTAAAATGAGGTATTTTTTAGAAATTTAGAAATTTATTCAAAAAACTCTTGACAATAAATAAAAAACCTATTATAATTCCAGTCCAATTTGAGTAAAAGACTTAAATTGTCTTACCTATAAAAAGCGAGTGTGGCGGAACAGGTAGACGCGTTGGACTTAAAATCCAATTCCCGTTTGGGAGTATCGGTTCGATTCCGATCATTCGCACCATTATTAATGAGTAGAGAGTTGACAGAGTTGGTCGATTGTACCGGTTTTGAAAACCGGCGAGGTTCACGCCTCCGAGGGTTCGAATCCCTTGCTCTCTGCCATTTACCTACAAATGACAAACAATCCCCTAAAAATCAAGCTTCAAAGTCTTTTGGCAAACAAAAAAAATTGCTCTATGATACTTTTGATAAAACTTATGATACTAAAAGAATTTACAAAGTAAATGAAACTTTTTATTACAGAAGAAAAATTAATAATAAATTGTATAGAATATCACTTCACACAAATAATTTAAAAACTTGTTTACAAAGAAAAAAATTATTTGATATTATGAGTAAGGAAGATTTTTTGTACACACTAACACTAGGTGATTATAGTTATATCTTTGAATATGACACTATTGAAGAATTAAGAGAACAATTAGCTATTACAACTGCTACACATCAAGAAATTATAGCACTAGAGAAACAATATACAAAAGTTGATGAAGCTCTAACAAATAGTAGAGATAAAAAAGAACATATAACATTTGCACTATTAGAATTACAATTTATAGACTCTTTAAAGACATTAAAAGAACAAACTAATAGAAGTGTTAGTCAAGCAAGTTATAAAGCCTATGCTACCACTTTTGATAAGCTTAAAAACTATTTTAAAGATACTAATATTAATAATTTAAGCAATGATGATTTTCAAGATTTTAGAACACATTTAAAAAACAAAGGTTTAAACCCAAAAACTATTAATAACAATATGATTTATGTTAGTAAGTTCCTAGATTTCGCACTATCTAAAAAATTAATAAGTGAAAATTGTTCTAAAATGGTATCTATCAAAGAAGAAACTAAGAAAAAAGAAAACTTTACTAAAAAAGATTTAGAAAATATTTTTAACTATGATTATAGTTCATATCATAAGAATATACTAAAAATTCTTGCACATACTGGAATGAGAATTAGTGAACTATGGAGTATTAAAAAAGAAGATATTATCCAAGATGATGAAATCTATTGTTTTGATTTAAAAGAATCAAAAACTGAAACTGGTGTTAGAAAAATACCAATTCACAAAGACATTTTAGATATGGTTTTAGGGTTAGATTTTCCATTATCAATTAAAACTGATAATGCTTTTAATAAAGAAATGTTAAAACAATTATATATGGTTATTGATAAAGATAGTACAAAATCATTACATACATTTAGAGCTAATTTTGTTAGTCAATTAATTAATCAACACCCAGACAAAGTGGAATTAATACAAGAAATAGTAGGACATTCAAAAAATGATGATAAAAAACTAACTTTAAATATTTATGGTAAAGGTTTTAGTACAAAAGTTAAAAAAGAGGTTATAGATAGCATTTCTATTATCTAAAAGAGCTATTAGGTATGTCAAAACCACCAAAGATAAATAAGAAAACACTAAGAAAAATGGAAGAACAATCTAAAAAGGTTGATATTCCATTTTTGGTAGTTTTAAAGAATAAAATTTTTTTTTGTTAAAGAAATATAATTAATTATTTTATAGGCTTATTGAAATCAATGTCATTAATTATAGATATATATTTTTTGATGTTAATAAATCTTTTAAAAATTCTTTTGGATATTTTTTATAAATTTGTTTTAAAAAAGAAGTTGTAGTTTTAGGATGACAAATAAAATATTCTAAATATTTATTAGTTCCTACTCCCATAGATATATTAGAATTAAAAATTAATTTTAAAATTGATAATGGAGTATTTTTATTAAGTAAAAAATAATATTGATACATATATTTTTTATCTAGTGATTCAAATATGTTATATAATTTAATTAGTATGGTTTTAGTAAGATTTTGATTTTTTAATAGTTTTACTAAATGTTCTTGATCATTGCTTAGAATTAATCTGTTAATAAAATCTTTATTATTAGTAGTATGAATTAATTTTTCAACTTCATTTGAAGATAAATCAATTAATTCTGGTAATAGTTTTTTATTTATTTCAATTTGATAATTCAATTTTATCAAATATTCTTTTCTTTGTTGTGATATACAATCTTTTATGTTTATGCTTTTCATCTTTTATAGTTCCTGTGTTTTTTGTATATATAATCTTATTGTTAAATACTTTTATTTAAAAAGTAAAGTCTATTATGTAAAAAGAACTTTAAATATAGTTGGATATATTTAATTAAATGCAATTATATAATAAAACAACTGAAATATAGCTTAACATTTAAGTTTTATTTAAGCATATTTGTGATTCATATTTCCAATATATAATTCTTTAATGAATAATACATTTTAAACAAAATATAAATAATATTAGTTCAATTTCAAATTAAGACTATCTATATTTACATAACCAAACAACACAACATCTTTATTTTACTCAATTAAATTTAATTTAAAAAGTATGTTAAAGCTTTTTTTATCAATCTCTAAAATGGCAGTTTTAGAGATTGCTTGACTCTATATAAAAAAAGTGTCTAACAAATAAATCTAACTAAAAAATTAATTAAATATATAAAAATAATCTAAAATAATTAAATTCATCTATTAAAAATTAATAAAATTATTAAAAATAAAAATATAACTTATAATTAAGAATCAATAATAAAAAGGTTGTTGATGACTAAATTTGAGAGATATGTAAAAACTAAAAATATTGAATATAAAAATTTTTCTATTAAAAAAGAAATTGATATAAATCGTTTTCTTAATAATTTTCTAATTGTTGAAAAAATGGGTCAAAAAGATTTAATTAGTTTTGAACATAACGAAGCTAAATTTAGAAAAGATGATTATTATTGGTTTATGTACAATCAAAAGATTTTGGAAAATAAAATCATCGAAGAAAAAGGATATTCAACTCTATTTTTAACATTAACTTTACCAAGTAGTTATCACAAATTTAGTAAAACGACTAAGAGATATAATCCTAAATTTGACGAAAATAATACAATCGAATCTGGATACAAATTATTAAATTCAAGTTTTAGAGATATTTACAAAAATTTTAGAGTTAATAGAGAATTTAAAAAAGTATATTATTCAAAAGTATTCGAACCTCATAAAAATTTTACTCCTCATCTTCATAGTATTCTATATGTAAAAAGTGAATTTAAAGAGAATTTAATTCAACATATTAAAAACACAATTAAGAAAAATTCTCTGGGAAAATCTTTCGAAATCGAAGAAATAAAAGATTTAAGTCGTTCTAGTTCTTATCTTTTGAAATACATTAGAAAAAATACAAATGTGGAAGATTGTGAGAAATTTAGGGTTTTTAATGGTTGGAAAAAATCTCATAAAATTAGAATTTTTACTTGTTCTATTCTTAATGGATTAGAGAGATTTTTATATAAAAAAATTAAGAATAACACATCAATAACTAAAGATTTGAAAGAAAATCCTATTGTTAAGATTTTGAACGAATGTAATATTAAAATAACAACAAAATGCAAAACGACTAAAGAAGTAAAAATCAAAAATCATATTGTAGAAAGTCCAAAATATTCGATTGAAGTAAAAAAAGAGAGAGTACAAACGAAAGACAAAAAAGAGTTAGACTTAGTAAAAGATTATGTTGATTATTTAAAAAATGATTTTTGGAAGTGTGCTAAGAAAAACGATTTTGATAATTGCTTTTTGAATACAGGTAAATTTGATTTATTTACATTTAATCGATTTGGAACAAATAGAAAATTTTTAAAAGTTATTAATGAATTTTATGTAAAAAATTTTATTGATGATTTTAACTTCAAAACATTTTTCAAAGATTTAGAATTTACATTACATAACTGCGTGAAAAATGTTAGCTCTTATAGAGTTATTGATTTAAAAATTTTTGAACATATAGACACAACAACACTTTTGAAATATGACAAAGAAGAATATTTGGTTACAAATTTAACTAAAAAAGAGAACAAATTAAAAACTTTTTGTTGGGAAATTAAAGAAAAGAGAAAATTTCCTATCAAAAGTTAATAAAAATTAATAAAAATAAAATTTCTTATTATAATTAAATGATATAGGAAAAAGATTAAAAACTTATTCCCAAATTAAATAATGATAATTCATCGTTGCTTTAATATTTCTAACTCGTCTATCTTGTCGTTTCTATAAATAGAATACAACAACATATACTCCTTATAAAGTATCAAAGTCGTTCTTATCATTCCATAAATTATAAAGTTTGTTGGTTATCTTTAACATAAAGTTTAAAAAATCAACACTAAAAAAATAAAGGTCTAAAATGAGAAAAGTTATAAGTGTGAATTTAGAATTAAGTGTCGTAAACTTTTTGGAGCAGTTATCTAAAATTGAGTGTAGAAATAAATCAAATTTAGTTAATGAAATAGTTAAAAAACATTATGAAAGTTTAACTTTAAAACAAAAAATGAAAATGTTGAGAATTGAAAATTTTGAAGGTGGTGTTAAATGATAGTATCAATTTTATTAGAAATTTACACAATGTTAAAAAATGGAAAAAATAGAGAAGAAGTACAAAAAATTTTATTGGCAAAAGCAAAAGAACTTTTAAAAAAAGATAAAGAAGATTTCGAAGATTATCAAGATAGAAAAAAATCTCAAAATATCGAAAATGAGAAAATTATTCTGGAAATAGAAAAACAACTTAACAAACAAAAACAACAAGAAAACCAAGATTTCAAGGAGTTTTACTAATGGAAAAGTTTAAAACATTAAAACAACTTAATGACGAATTTAAAGGTCATTTGGTTGAAATTGGAAAAGTACAAAATAAAATTGATAAGTTATACAATCATTTAAAAAAAGAATTGGCTGCATTTGAACAAACTTTAAAAGAAGTTAAAGAAGATAAATCTAAATTTACAAAAAATGGAAGAAAAAAAGTCGAAATTATCGAAGAAGAAGAAACAACAAGAGTTGTTGAAGTTGCTGAAGAAATTAATTTAAACGACTTTAAAAATCAAATTGAAAAAATGAAAAAATTGTCTTATGACAATGTAAAAAGTTTGGAAATAGAAGAAGAAACTTTTGGATTTGATAGATGAGAAATTATAGTTCTGTAACCTCTCGAGGTGTTAATAAAAATTTTTTGGAATTAATTTATGAGCATAATGTAAATAGATTGAAAAAAGGTCAAGAGATAGATTATTTATTAAATAAAGAGGATAGTCTAGGGAATAGGTCAAAAATCTTAATTGGTGATGAATTCATCAATTTAGAGAGTTTTAATCAAGTGAAAGAGAACTTGGATAAATTAGAAGAACAAAGACAACAACTAATAAGTAAAAGAGAAAATTCTGGAGATTATCTTCAAAATCATTTAATTGAATTTGTAGTTGCTTTGTCTGAAGAACAATCGAATTATTATCTTGATAATGATATAGATTTAAGTACAGGTATCGAAAAATTTATTGAGAATTTAAACGAAAATTATGGAATAAAAACTTTAATGTATTCTGAGCATTTTGATGAGGGGCACTATGAGGGAAATGAGGCAAAAAAAAATTTGCACTACCATATTATCGCATATAATTATCATCTGGAAAAAGAAAAATCAATCTTGGGTAGTTTTACAAAACAAGATTTTAGAGATTTGCAAGATTTAGCAGCGATTTCTTTTCAACAAGTTGAATTGGATTTTCAAAGAGGAATTAGTAAAAACATAACTAAAAAAGAACATTTGGAAACATTAGAATTTGCTTTACAAAAACAAAAAATCGAATTGGAACAATTACAAAAAAGAAGAAAAGAAGAATATTATCTTGCTAAAAGTGTAAAAAATGACATTAAAGACTTAAGACAAAATTTTGAAAGAGATTCGTTCGAATTTGAACAATTAACAAATTTGTTAAATGTTGCTAGACAAGAGGAAAAAGAAAGGGCCGACAAAAACAAAATTGAGTTTGAAAACGACAAAGAACAAAGAGGTTTTATAAGTAGTAATTTAAAAAGTGTTTTACAAAAACATTTAAAAAAAGAAGAGTTTGGAATTTTAAAAAAAGAAACTATTACTAAAGTTGAAAATATAAATGAACTTTTCAAAGATTTGATTTCTGAATTTGAAAAAATGAAAAAAATCGACATTCAAAATATGGATTATAACAACATAAAAAATTTTGAAAAAGAATTAATGAATGATAAAACAAAACTTGTAAAAGTAATTGAAACATTAGACAACGATAATCGAAAATTGGAAAAAGAAAACAAAATTTTGAAAGAACAACAAGAGAATTTTGTAAAGAATTTTGGAGATTTTAAGACAAAATTTATAGAAATAGAACAAGAAAATAACAAATACAAAGATTTTATTTTACAAAACAATCTTAATAAAAATTTTGAAAATTTTGGGAAAATAGAAGATAAAGATAACAACTTACCTTTTAACTTTTCGAGAGCTTAGCATTCTTTTGGGTTTTTAAGGGTTTTAACCCTTAAACCACTTCTACTGCAAGTAGAAAGACCTTCAGGTCGTAGTGGGACTCTAAACACGAAAAGAAAAAAGATAAGCTCCTTTAATAATTTAGGAAGTTGTTATCGTTTTTTTATATATTTATACTTTATAATAAGGTATAAATATTGCATACAATAGAATTACTATATATTTAAAGGTAAATAATGAAAAATAAGAATTTATATTCTTTCCTAACTGGTGGAAGTGTTGCAACATTAGGTGGATTAATTGGATTAGGTGGAGCTGAATTTAGACTTCCAATTTTAGTTGGATTTTTTGGATTCACAACATTAAGTGCAATTATAATTAATAAAATTGTATCTTTAGTGGTTGTTATATTTTCAATATTTTTTAGAAGTAATACTATTGGATTTGAAGAGATTATTCCTCATTCCTTTATTATTATGAATATTTTAATAGGTAGCCTATTTGGTGCTTATATTGGTGCTAATTATGCAATGAGAATTAATCAAAATCTTTTAAATAAAATAATACTTGTTATGCTTATTACTTTGGCATTATCAATGTTATTGGGGCATAATTATTTAGTTGGAGGAACTCCTCTTTTTGAAAATCAAATTTTATTATTTGTAGTCGGCATTATAGCTGGAATTTTGATTGGTATAATTGCTGCTGTGTTAGGTGTTGCTGGTGGAGAATTTATTATTCCAACTTTAATTTTATTATTTGGATTAGACCCAAAATTAGCTGGAAGTATTTCCTTATGTATTAGTTTACCAACAATGTTAATGGCATTTTTTAGATATTCTAAAAGTGAACAATTTAATCAAATTATGAATGAAAAAAGATTTTTAACATTTATGATTGTAGGCTCTTTTATAGGTGTATTTATAGGTTCATTATTACTAAACTATATAAATTCACAATATATATCAATTTTATTAGGTGTAATATTACTAATATCTGCATGGAAAGTTTTTAAAACACATTAAATAAAAGCTTTCTTTTAAGTGAATAATTCTAGATAAGTGCAATTTAAGTTTTTGGTGCTATAATTCCAACACTGGTTATGATACTTTAAGGATTATTTATGATACTTTCATTATCTGCCAATGATAGAGAAACCCTTATTTTAGGGATTGTTGAGGAATTACAAAGAAAATCCCTTGCTCTCTGCCATTTTTTAAAATTAAATCATTTAACTTTTTATCATTATTTGATTTAACTTATCCAATATTTTGTTGGAGGTATAGCAAAGCTGGTAATGCCTCGGATTGCAAATCCGACATGCGTTGGTTCGAGTCCGACTACCTCCTCCACTTAAAATTCTTCCGTAAATTATTTAAAAATAATTTTTCTTTTATACTATTATTATTTCAATTAACATATAATCTAAAATAAATTCTTTAATTTTAGGAATCTCAAATGTCAGAAAAAATATATATCTTATACATAGAAGATGACAAAATAGTGGCTGATTCTGTTTCTAGGACTTTACAACTTTTAAATCAAAAAATATTTACAGCATATGATGGTGAAGAAGCTTTAGGTATCATAGAAAAAAATCCAATTGATATAATTATTACTGATATTAGAATGCCAAAACTAAATGGTATAAATTTAGTAGAAAAATTAAGGCAGAAAGATTTAGATATTCCTGTAATAATTACAACAGCTTTTAACGAAATAGATTATTTAAAAAAAGCTATAGAATTAAGTATAGAGAGTTTTATAGAAAAACCTATAGATTTACGAAAATTATTACAGACAGTTTCAAAAATTTCTCAAAGAGTAGAAACAAAACGGGAACTAGAAAGAAAAAAAATTCAAATTGAACATTTTAAAGAAGCTATTAGTAAAAGCAATCTAATAATAAGTACAACTAAAGATGGTTTAATTAAAGATATAAATTTTGATTTATTCTCTGATTTAAGCGATCAAATTTCAAAATATAAAATAGAACATATTTCTTCTTTAATAGATGAAAAAGATTTAAAAATAATTTATGAATTTGTAAATAAGTATGAAGTTTACAATAAAACAATAAATATAAATTTTCAAAATAAAATATATATTGTAAATTTGACTGCTTTTGCTTTAGAATTTGATTATGATGAAATTAGTTCAATTAGTTTTATATTTAAAGATATAAGTTTAGTTGTAAGAGAAAAAGAAGAGATAATAAATTCATTATATCTTGAACCAATTACTAAACTTCAAAATAGATCTTCTTTAATTAAAAATATAAATGAGAGTAAAGATTCTCTAAATTCTTTAATTATTATAGATATTGATAATTTTGGAAGATATATTAAAATGTATGGTTATGAAGTTGGAGATAAGATTTTAAGAGATATCTCTTCTAAATTAGAAGAATTTATAAAATTAAATAAAAGACAAAATTTACATTTATTCAAATTAGATAGTGATAAATTTGCAATTTTACTAAAATCTTCAATAAAAATTAAAGAACAAGATTTAGCAAAACTTTCAAATGAATTATTGAGTTTTTTAGAATCTTCAACATTTTTGATAGATGAAACGATAAATTTAGATTTATCGTTTACTTTTGGTGGAGCTTATTTTGAACAATTTGACATTTTAACAGAAGCTTTAATAGCTAAAGATGTGGCTCAAGATAGAAAATTAAACTATATTGATTTTTCAAATGTTACTGATTCCAGAGAAGCTTTTCAAAAAAATATTGAACTTGAAAAAAAGATAAAAAATGCATTTTTAAATGATGAAATTATCACTTATTTTCAAGCAATAGTTGATAAAGATAAAAATATAATAAAATACGAAGCTCTTGCAAGAATATATGATAGTTTTGAAAAAAAAGTTTTAACACCTTATTCTTTTTTAAATAATATTCAACATTCCAAAAATTATACAAAATTTACAAAGATTATTATTAAAAAAGCTATGGAAGGAGAATCACTTTTACATAAAGAAATTTCAATAAATCTTTCTTATGAAGATATTATAAATCCAGAAATTATTGATTATTTAGAAAAAATATTAAAAGAACACAAATCAGTTATAACTATTGAACTTTTAGAAAGTGAAGGTTTAATTGATATGGAAAAAACTATAAAATTTTGTACATTAATGAAAAGTTATGGTGCAAGAATTGCAATTGATGATTTTGGTAGTGGATATTCTAATTATGAATATTTTCTATCTTTGCCTATTGATAAAATAAAATTAGATGGTTCTTTGGTAAAGAAAGTTGGTGAATATAGAGGTTTTATTTTAATTGAATCAATTATTACTTTTTGTAAAAAATGTGATATAAAAGTTGTTGCAGAATTTGTTGAAGATGAAAAAACTTTTAATATTTTGAAAAATTTAGGAGTTGATTATTTCCAAGGTTACTATTTTAGTGAAGCAAAATCTTTAGATGAATTATTAAAAGAGAAAAAATGAAATTTTTAAGTAGAGTTAATTATTTAAGTAGATTTACTTATTTATTCATTTTAGCAGGAATCAGTTTATCTAGTTTAATACTTCTTATTCTTTTTGCAGAATTGTCAAATTATCAAAAATTATCAAATCTAGATAAAGCAAAATTTGAATTTGAGCAAAAGAAAAAGAATATTACAAAATTTTATGAACAATATAAAAGATTTTTAATTTCTTTAGATGAAAATACAATATTTCTTAAATATCTAACAAATCCAAATGAAGAAAATCATGAGAATTTATTGAGTCTTTTTGATACTTTAATGAGTGATAAACCAGAGGTTACACAACTTAGATATTTAGATGAGACAGGAAAAGAAAAGATTAGAATAGATAGAAACTTTTATGGTGAGATTCCAAATATAATTTCAGAAGTATCTTTACAAGATAAAAGTAAGAGAGATTATTTCATAGAAACGATGGCTTTAGAACAAAATATGATATATGTTTCAAAACTAAATTTAAATATCGAAAATGGAAAAATAGAGAAACCTATAAAACCTGTTTGGCGATTTGCTATACCCATCGTATATAAAAATAAAAGACGTGGAATTTTAATTGTAAATATTTTTGCAAATAAATTTTTGCAAGAACTTATCCAATCAAATACTTTTAATGTTGATGTTTTTGACCAAGATAATCAAGTTTTAGTTTCAAGTTTTGAAAATAGACCTCAATGGACTAAAGATTTAGAAAAAACTCCAATATTAGAAAAAGATAAATTTATTTTAGAAGATATATTAATTGATAATATAAATAATGAAGTTTTACATATTGGGTTTACTCCAAAAGATTGGGCTCTAAGTTTTTTTGAATTTGTAAATAGCAAAATTATTATTTTAATTTTTGTAATATTTATTATCTCATTTATTTTGGCTTATTATTTAGCAAAAATACCAAAAAAATTATTTGATGAATTAGAAAGTCAACAAAAATTTATTTTACAACAATCAAAACTTTCAGCAATGGGAGAAATGATTGCGATGATTGCACATCAATGGAGACAACCATTAAATGGAATTTCTGTATTAATTCAAGAAATAGAAATAAAAAAAGAGATGAATATTTTAGATGATGAACAATTTAATTTTGCAACTACAAATATAAAAAATACGTTAAATTATATGTCAAAAACAATAAATGATTTTAGAAACTTTTTCAAACCTTCTAAAAATAAAACAGAATTTAATTTTTTAGATGCTGTTAGCCAATCTTTTGAATTATCAGAAGTTAGATTAAAAGATAAAAATATAGAGTATGAAATTAAATATTCACATAAACTTGATTTAAATTGTTTTTTAATTTTATCTTTTGAAAGTGAAATAAAACAAGTATTTCTGAATTTAATAAATAATTCTGTAGATGCATTTTTAAGTAAAAATATAGAAAAAAGAAAAATAATTGTAAATTTAAAATGTGATAATGATTTAATATATATTGAATTTATTGACAATGCAGGTGGTATTGATAATAAATTAATAGATAAAATATTTGAACCATACATATCTTCAAAAGAGTCGCAAAATGGAACAGGTTTAGGTTTATATCTTTCAAAAATGATTATAGAAAAGAATATGAGAGGTACTATTATTGCTGAAAATATAGAAAATGGAGCAATTTTTAAAATATCAATTCCAAAGATAAAATAATAAGTATAACAAAAGAGTTATTTTTATAGATATAACACAATTAATACACGATTAATCTGATATTATTCCACATTGTTTTTTAAGGAAACAAAAATATAAAAAAGGACGCAATACCATGAAAAAAATTTTATTAGGAACAGCTGTAGCATTAGTTTTATTAACAGGTTGTAATGAAGAGAAAAAAGCACCTGCAACTCAAACAGAAGTAACAGCTCCAGCAGCACAAACTACTGAAGCAACTGCACCTGCACAAGAAGAAACTGCACCAGCAGCACAAACTGAAACAACAGCTCCTGCACAAGAAGAAACAGCTCCAGCTGCACAAACTGAAAGTAAATAATTATTTTTTATATTCCGTGTTGATAAATTCAGCACGGATTTTTATAAAAAAACTCCATTAATCAAATAATATTTAATCACATAAAAAGAGCATAAGAGTATAAAAAGAGTATTAAATATTAAAGAATATTTGTATGTATATGCTAAATCTTTATTAATAAAAGTTTTTAAAATGAAACTTGAAACACCAAAAAAAGTTCCTAAAAATAGAGTTCCCCAAATAAAATATCCAATAAAATAATACTCTTTTTGAAGCATACAAAAAGGACATTGATGAGTTGGAAGTTGATATATGTAAGTTGAAAAAAAGTAAGTTACTGCATAATAACCAATATATAAAAACATAAAATTTATTATTAGATTTAAAAAAGATAATTTTTGAATACTTAAAATTGTTGTTAGAACATATAATAGATAAAAAACAATCAAAAGATTTGTAATTGATAAATCAAAAGGGATTTTGCTTCCTGTATTATTAACTCCAAATATTACAGAACAGCACATTACTGGCTCTTTTGTAGAGATATTATCTAGAAATGAAAAATCTAAAAAGAGTTCAATAATAGATAAAATAAAAATAAAAATGTATAAAATATATTTTTTTTGTGTATATGGATATGTTTTTGCTTTTAAATCTAAAGTGTTTATTATTAACCAAACACCAATAAAAAATAAAATTAAAATCTTTAAAGCAAGATTTATTTGTCCAAATTTATTTGCTCCAACAATTCCAGCTGCACACATAGCACCTGGGACAATATTTGATAAATTATCTAAACTATAAGCAAAATAGGGAAATAAAACTATTTTTACAATTAGCGTGAAACTAATGATTAGAATCACTAAATAAGAGGTTTTTTCAAGTTTATATTGTTTGTTTGTTGTTTTATTAAAATCCCAATTTTTTATAATAGAGAGTGAAAAATAAAAAGCAATTGTTAATAAAATAAAAAGAATAATTTGCACAAATAAAAATATAATTACTTCATTTGATAATAAAATACTACTCACAAATTATTCCATTTTTTATATTTATAACGTTGTCAATAAAATCAAGATTATCAAAAATTGGGTCGTGAGTTGCAACAATAATTGTTTTGTTTAATTTTTTTAACTCTTTTAAATTTTCAATAAATTTGATTGAATTATCAAAATCAAGATTTGCAGTTGGTTCATCACAAAGAATAATATCAGGATTATTTACAATTGCTCTTGCTATTGCACATCTTTGTTTTTCTCCACCTGAAAGATTTGATACTAACTCATCTTTTTTATGTGAAATATTTGCTATTTCTAAAGCTTTTAAAACTTTTTCATTTATCTCTTTTTGAGAAAAACCAACTGGAATTAATGGAATTGAAACATTGTCTTTTGCACTTAGTTCATTGAATAGATTATATGATTGAAAAATAAATCCTAATTTTTTTGCTCTAAAATTAGAACTATGTAAATCTGGAAGTTTAGCAACACTTTCATCATCAATAATAATTTCACCACTTGTTGGTTTTTCCATAGTTGCAATAAGTGATAAAAGAGTTGATTTCCCACTTCCACTAATACCTTTTAAAATTACGCAAGTTGAAGTTTCGATCTCTAAATTTATATCTTTTAGAGCATAAAACTCTTTTTTTGTATTTTCATAAAATATTTTATTTAGGTTTTTTATTTGTATCATTTCATACTCTTTGTAGAATCAATAATAGCAACTTTCCAAACAGGAATTAAAATAGCACTTAAAAATGGAATCATAAAAAATAAAAATAGGGTGATTAAACTACTTATTTTAATATTTGAAGATATTGTAAAATCATTCTGAATATTTGAAAAACCAATAAAAATATTTTTTAAAATAGGTGCATTTAAAATGAATATAAAAATATAAGCAAAAATAACTCCAATAATAAATGCCATAAAAGCAACTATAAAATTTTCCATGATTTTAAGTTTGATAATATCTTTTATACTCCAACCAACAGCTTTTAAAATACCAATTTCTCTTTTATCAGTTGAACTTATCATTGAATATCTTTGATATAAAATCAAAATAAAAGTAAATAAAACAACAATAAATAAAATCAAAAAAATTCCACCTTTGTAGTTGAACATATTTTCATACATTTTTTTTAATTCATCTTTTTGTAAAACTCTAATATTTGAGTGTTTTATAAGTATTTGTTCTTTTACATTTTGTCTTTCTAGATTATTGGGAACATTTAAAATAATATCTGTTGCTTCATCTTCATTTATATTTAATATTTGTTTTGCAAGATTTATATCCATTATTATTAAATCATTTGCAACTAAATTTGCTTCTTTTGGTAAATCTTTGAAAATTTTGATAGTTTCTAAATTTTTATTTGAAAGTTTAAAATCATAAAAATCAAAATAGTGATATTTATCAAAGACTTTTTTTACACCATTTCCAATAATCATAGAATTTGTACTTAAGAAATCAGAGATGTTTAAAATGTTTAGAAGTTCTTTTATATTTTTATTTGTAGTTTCTTCAAAAAAATCAACTCCAATAATTGTAAAATAAATATTTTCTGGCATAAAATAGTATAAACCATAAACTCTTTGTTGAACAGAAGTTACACCATTTATAGAACTAAAATCATCTATCCAAGAAGTAGGAATATTTTGAGTCTTTCCACTATTTATTTTTTGTATTATAAAATCACTTTGATTTTTTAAAGTATTGTTTACTTCTTTTTGCAAAGAGTTTTTTAAAAATAAAATTGATGATGTTAAAAAAACTATTAATATAGAAATTATAAAAATAGCTATATGTTTTGATTTATGTTTACTTAAAAGTAAAAATAAAAAATTAAAAAAAACACTATTTTTCATATACAAAATCCAAATAATTTATTTGTATAGAAAGTGGATAAAGATTTGTTGAATAATCTTTGTACTCTTTTATTCTTGCTTCAAAAATATTATTTGAATAAGCAAGATTAGGGATTTTTGTAATTGCACTTATTTTTGTTGAATAATTTATATTTTTATTTGAATGAAAAAAGATAAGAAAAATAAAAATTGATAAGATTAAAATTATAAAAAAAATAAAAGTTTTTGATAAAGTAGTAATAATAACTCCTTTTAATTTATATGATTTTATCTTTTTTTAGTTAATTATGAGTTAAATAAAATTAAGAAAAATCAATAAAATATTAAAATTTTATGATTTTAATTATTATTTATTTTTTCTAAAAAGTCCTATAAATCGTACCTTAAACACTTCTTAATAAATAATACATAATAAAAAGTATATAATTGCGCGAATATTTAAGGAGAGAGTATGCCAAATAAAAATCAAATTGACGAGTTAAAAGCAATTTTACTTGAAAGAAAAGATAATATTTTAGCTAATATACATAATAGTAGATCAAATATTGACCAATTAAAAGATCAAGATATAAATGATGATTTAGATTATGCAGAGCTAGTTAGTGACTCTTTTACAGAGGGGATGATAGCAAATCATCAATTAGAAGAGTTAAATCAAATAGAAGAAGCATTGAAAAAAATAGATGCTGGAACTTACGGTATTTGCGATATGTGTGGAGTTACTATTCCTCTTGGTAGATTAAAAGCAAAACCTTTTGCTAAATTTTGTACAGAGTGTAGAACAGTATATGAACAAGAGTTTGTAAAAAGAGCTAAGAATTGATAAAAAGATTTTATCCTTTAAACGATAAAACTTTAAATTTCAAATTTATTCAAAATGAAGAGGATTTTATAGTTGAGGAACAAGCTATAAAATTTTCTCAAAGTGGAAGTTTTTTAGTTTTAAAAATAAAAAAAACAAATTGCGATACTTGGGAACTAATTGATAGATTAGCAAAATTCCTTGGTATTTACTCAAATGAGATAGGTTACGCTGGTCTAAAAGACAAAAGGGCTACAACTACTCAATACATAACAATTCCTAAAAAATATTCAAAAGAAATAAAACTTTTCAGAAATAAAAAAATTGAAATACTTGAAACTTTTTTACATAATCAAAAATTAAATATTGGTGATTTAGAAGGGAATAAATTCAAAATAAATTTACATGACGTGGAAGTTGCTGATATAAATCATATTCAAAAGATTATTAAAATAATTACTAAAAATGGTATGCCAAATTATTTTGGTTATCAAAGATTTGGAAAAGAAGTTATTGAAAATCTTGAAAAAGCAAAATCTGTAATTTATGGTGAAGAAATTATAAAAGATAGAAAATTAGCGAAAATGTTAATATCTGCTTATCAAAGTAGTTTTTTTAATGCTTGGTTAGTAGAAAGACTTAAATTAGATGAAAATGAATTTAAGTTACTTGATGGAGATATTTTTTTAGATCTAGAAAAAGATAAATTATTTACTCCAAAAACAATAACAGAAAAAATAACAAAAGATTTTAAAGAGTTTAGAATTGTTCCAACAGGATTACTTCCTGGAAGAAAGGTTTTTAAAGCAATGGGAGAGGCTTTAAAAATTGAAGAAAAATATGATGATTTATATATTCAAGAAAAAGGTTATAGAAGAGAAGCTATGGTTTTTCCAAAAGATATAACTTGTAAATATGATGCTTCAAAAAAAGTTTGTAGTTTAAATTTTATTTTGCCTAAGGGTTCTTATGCAACAGTTTTTGTAGAGTTTCTAGCAAATAGAAATTTTTCTTAATTATATTAGGTCTAAAATATTTTAGACCTACATAATTTTCTTAAGGAAGAGTTATATATTTTGAATCAAAATATATTCTATTTCCAATAGCAATCATTCTTTCTTCATTGTCAAATCCAAAATCATAAACAGTGTCTTGTTTAAAATCTTCACTAATATTTATTATAAATCCTTGTGATTCAACAGCATATAAAGAGTCAGTAAATGCAAGTGCATGAATTTTGGCATATTTATATTTTTTCTTAGCTACTTCTTCTAAATTAGCTGTTAATTTGATAATTTGTCCATCAATAGTTGCTATATAAATATTTTCTTTATTTACAATAATATCTCTTAAGTCATACTCTTTAGATAAAATTTCTTTTGGTGAAATTGAAACAATTTTATTTGGACTTGCAACGATCAGAGTTTGAGTACTTTCAATTACATTTAATGAAATAATATTATTAAATTCATTATCAGGATCAACAGCAATGTTTTTAACTGATTCATTATTAAGTGCTGAAACAATAATAACTTTTCCGTTTAATGTAGGGAACAAAATTAGATTACCCATAAAATATGGATTTGCAATTCTTGTATCATTTGCTAATGATAGTGGTAAATACTCTTTAAATAAAGTTTTATCGCTATTCATATCAATTAGTTCAATTGTATTATTAGAATAAACAACTGCTAACTTACCATTTTTTATAGATGCTGCTACAACAACATCTTTTACAGTTCTTTCTTCATTTCCTATTAATAATTTATCAACATAGTTAGTTGCAATGATTCTGCCATCATCAGTAACATTTATAAAATCAAAACCTTCAGGTAATTCAAATTCAGAAATACCATTTTTTGTAATAATTTTATTATCATCTAATGTTGCACCAATTTTATTCATCGATTTTATTGATGAAGACATAGATTCTTTATTTAATTCAATGTTGCTACTTACATCTTCTGGTTCATAATATTTTTTACTAGAACAAGCCGTAAATAGAAGTAGAGTTGATAATGAAATTAAAAGATATTTCATGTTTTTTCCTTATTTTGTAAGTAAATAGTGATTTAATAAATTTGCTAATTCAAATGCTTTTGAAGTTTGAGGGATTTGTTTTAAAGTAGTTTTTGCTTCTTCAAATTTTCCTTCATTTACCAATAAAAGTGCTTTATTAAATATAGCGAATTCTTTTAGTAAAAAATCATTTTGTAATGATAAATTATCTAATTCTTTTTGATCATTATTTGTTGTTGCTATTTGAAATTTAAGTAACTCTTTTAGCAAAGGGATATTTATTTCAACAGATTTATTTTCTTTTTTAGCTTGTAAGTATAGTGCAACTTCATATAATTCTTCATTTTTATCTTTAAGCGTAGTTAGTGCTTTTTCATCACCACTTTCTAAAAATTTGTTTAGTGCAATATTTGCGTCAAATTTATTTGCTTCGTCAATATTTTTTTTGATTATAGTTCCAATTGAACCTATGATGATGATTACTATAAATCCAAAGATTAATGTTTTATATTTTTTAAAAAATCTTTCACCTTTCACGAAATTTTCAAGAAATTTTTCTTCGCTACTCAATTCATTTTTTACATAATTAACATCTTCTTTTATACTCATATCAGTGACCTTTTTCTAAAGTAGGTGATATGGTACAAAATTTTTAATAAAATCTTACTTTTATAAACTTTTTTGTATAATTTTTTTCTATAAATTTTAAAGGTTATTAAAGAAATGAAGAGATTACTACTAGCTTCTACAATTGCATTAATTTTATCACAATCACTTTTTTCAAAAGAGGAAGTTGCTGAGCCAGAACAAACAAGATTTGAATCATTGTCAAAATTGACAAAAGTTATTGGAACAGTTGAAAAGTATTATGTAGACGATATTAAACTACAAGAAATAGTTGATAAAGCACTAAAAGGTTTGATGCAGGAACTAGATGCACACTCTAGTTATCTTGATAAAAAAGCATCAAAAGAGATGAACATACAAACAAAAGGTGAGTTTGGTGGACTTGGAATTACTGTTGGTATGAGAGATGGTGCATTAACTGTTATTTCTCCTATTGATGATACCCCAGCTTTTAAAGCAGGTATTAAAGCAGGTGATATTATTTTAAAAATAAATGATACTTCGACTATTGGAATGACTTTAGATGAAGCAGTTAATATAATGAGAGGTGAACCTAAAACTGATATTTCAATAACAGTTGTTAGAAAAGGTGAATTAAAACCTCTTGAAATAAAAATGAAAAGAGATATCATAAAAATACAATCTGTATTTGCAAAAACTATAGAAAATGAAAATGTTGTCTATTTAAGAGTTTCAAGTTTTGATACAAAAGTTACAGAAGATTTAGAAAAAATTATAAATGAAAATAAAAATGCAAAAGGATTTATTTTAGATTTAAGAAACAATCCTGGAGGATTATTGTCTCAAGCAATAGGTACAGTTGATTTATTTGTTGATAAAGGTGTAATTGTTTCTCAAAAAGGAAGAACAGCTGAAGATGAAGAAAAATTCGAAGCATCAAGTTTTAATACAAAAACAAAGTTACCTTTAGTAGTTCTTGTAAATGAAGGTTCAGCATCTGCTTCTGAAATCGTAAGTGGTTCTTTACAAGATCATAAACGTGCAGTTATTGTTGGAGAAAAAACTTTTGGGAAAGGTTCAGTTCAAGCTGTACTTCCTATTGATAATGAAAGAACAGAAAATATAAAATTAACAATTGCAAAATATTATTTACCAAGTGGAAGAACAATACAAGCAGTAGGTGTAACACCTGATATTGTTGTTGCAGCAGGTAAAGTAACACAAACAGAAGATAATGCATTTAAAATAAAAGAAGCTGACTTAAAAAAACATCTAGAAGGAGAACTTGAAAAAGTAGATGATGTAAAAAAACAAGAAAAAATATTAGATGATGAAACAAAAAAAGTAATTACAGGTGAAGACTTGTTGGAAGATAATCAATTGAATACTTCATTAGCAATCTTGAAAAGTTTAATAATTATGAATAAAGAATAGGAAAATAGATGAAAATTAGTGAAATTATTGCGCTTGGACTTTGGCCAGAATCGAAAAAGATTACATCTCAAAAAGGTATTGAAGAACTTGAGCAATTAGGTTACAATTTATTTTATATAGGAAAAAATGCAGATCTTTATACTTGTCCAGGTGATGATGCAAAAGTTTTATTAGTAAGAAGTGATAGATGTTCGGTATTTGATATTCCATTAAATCTTGAAATTGAAGGGAAAGGTGTTTCTCAAACGGCAATTTCAAATAATGGTGCAAAATTTGCTAAAAAATTAGGTGTAAGAACAGCTATTTTAGATGAAACTGTTGATCAAAATTTAAGTGTTGCTCCAAGATGTCAATTAATGGAATTATGTAAAGCATTAGAAGCCCAAATTGATGGAGAAGTTGTTCAATTTGAATTGATTTTTAGAAATTATTTAACAGGTTCTTTATTTGAAGCGACGCAAAAAGGTCAAGATCCATATGGATTAAATCTCTCTTCAGATTTAAAAGAGTGGTCAAAATTTGAAACACCATTATTTACTCCAACAACAAAGGGTGTGAAAGATATTCCATTAAATTCACAAAAAGTAAGAGATACTTTCCCTGAAATCATCTCAAGTTTAGAAAAATTATTTAGTGAATTTACAAAGTTTGCACAAGATAATGGAATTATTGTAGTTGATACAAAACTTGAAGTTTTTGTAAATTCAAAAGGTGAATGGATTTTAGGGGATGAAATATTAACACCTGAAAGTTCAAGATTTATTTCAAAAGAAGATTTTGAAAAACAAAATTATATTTCTATGGATAAACAAATTTTAAGAGATTTTGGAAAAGCAAGTAATTGGAAAGAACAGGCAAAAGAGTTAAAACCTGGTCAAAAATTAGATGTTATTGTTCCACAAGAAATCAAAGATAAAATTTTAAGTGGATATACAACAATTCTTAAAAGATTGAGTTAATAGGCTTAAAAGAGCTAAATTGCTATAAGGCAGTTTTAGATATAATCGCAAAAAAATAAATTGAAGGTGACAAATGAAAGCAATTGTAAATGTAGGATTAAAACAAGGTGTTCTTGATGATCAAGGTAAAGCAACTCATCATGCTTTAGATACATTAGGTTTTAAAGAGATTGTTAAAGATGTAAGAATTGGTAAACAAATTATCATTGAATTAAACTCTTCAAATGAAGAAGAAGCAAGAGCTGAAGTTACTAAAATGTGTGAAAAACTTTTAGCAAATACAGTAATTGAAGATTATAATATACAAATAGTAGGTTAATATGAAAATTTCAGTATTACAATTTCCTGGAACAAACTGTGAATATGATACAAAATATGCTTTTGAAAAGTTAGGTTGTGATGTAGAAGTTATTTGGCATAAAGAAAAAAAAATACCTTCTGATACTGATTTATTAGTAATTCCTGGTGGCTTTTCTTATGGTGATTATTTAAGAAGTGGTGCGATTGCCAGATTTGCAAATGTTATGGAATCAGTTCAAGAATATGCTGCAAAAGGTGGAAAAGTTTTAGGAATTTGTAATGGATTTCAAATTTTATTAGAAGCAGGATTGTTACCTGGTGCTATGAAAAGGAATGATTCTTTACATTTTATTTCTAAATATCATACTTTAAAAGTAATTAATACTGATAATACATTTTTATCTTTAACAAAAAAAGATGAAGTTTTGAATATTCCAGTTGCTCATCATGATGGAAATTATTATATTGATGCAGAAGGTTTAAAAGAGTTAGAAAAAAATAATCAAATCCTTTTAAAATATTGCGATAAAGATGGAAATTTAGTAAATATGAATGGTTCAGTTTCTAATATCGCAGGAATTTGTAATAAAGAAAGAAATGTTTTTGGTTTAATGCCTCATCCTGAGCGAGCTATTGAAGAGATATTAGGTTCAACTGATGGAGTAAATATGCTGAAGGGTTTTTTACAATAAAGAGATGACAAATCTCTTTATGTAAAAATGAAAATGAAAAAAATATTTCTATTTATCTTATTATTTAATATTCTTTTTTCAGTAAATCTTTTTGCTGCCAAAAATTTATATTTATCTTATAAAAAAATTCCTAGTAACGTTTATAAAAATCAAAAATTTGAAGTTGTTATAAAAGCATTAATTACTACTGATAATTTTGATAAGCTGTCTACTACTTTTACAAATTCTTCAAATATTACAGTTTTAAATTCAAATAGTGAATGGGAAAAGATATCTAATGATACTTATGAAAATAGTTATTATTTTAAAGTAAAAGCAGGAAATTTTAAACTTCCAGATATTGAAGTAAAATTATGGAGTAATGATTCTTTAATTGATGTAAGTGAATTATCTGCAACTCCTATTAGATATTCAGATATAGGAAAAGGTGATGAAAGATTTTCAAATATAATTGCAGATAATATTTTGTTAAAGGCATATAAAACAAAGCAATATAATAATAAAGAAGCATTAACAATAATTGATATTGATGCTTTAAATTCAAATTTAGAAGATTTTAAATTAAAAAATATTGAAGAACAAGGAATTTCAAATTTAAAAGAATGGGAAGGAACGCAAAATTTAGTTTATTATTTTGTAACACCTATTTATCAAAAAAACTTAATATTTACATATTACAATTCAATGACAAAAAGTTTCAAAGATGTAAAAATTCCATTAATTTTACAAAATGAATTAGTTAGTACTCAAACAGATTTAAATCCAAATGATTCTACTTTTGAAAGATACAAAAAAGTTGCAGCTATTGTGATTTTTGTATTTTTATTTATATTACTTATTTGGAAAAGAAATAAATGGTTTTTGATCTTAACATTAATATCATTTATCATTGCGATACTTTATAATTTACCAAATAGTAAAGGCGTAGTAAAAAAGGATTCTTTTGTTTATATTTTACCAACAAAAAATTCTACAATCTTTTTTAAAGTTGAAAATGAACAAAAAGTTGAAGTTCTACAAAGAAAAAATGGTTTCATCAAAGTTCTTGGCTTAGATAATGATTTTATTGGTTGGATAAAGGATGAGAGTTTTGGCGAGAATTAGAGGAATTATACTTTTTATACAATTTTCTATTACGGTTGCAGTTACAGTCTTATTTATGTATATATTTAAAAATCATACACATAAAGTAATAAAAATTTGGATGACTTTCCAAATGTTTGTTTTAGGAATTAAACTAGAAATTGAAGGAAAACTTGATGAATCATGTGATATGTTAATCATGAATCATCAATCTTTACTTGATATTATAGTAATTGAATATATTCATTCTCGAGATTTAGCTTGGGTTGCAAAAAAAGAGATTACAGATTTATTCTTTTTTGGGCATATCATAAAAGCTCCAAGAATGATAAGCATAGATAGAGAAAATAAAGCTGGAATAATTACTTTATTAAAAGAGACAAAAGATAGATTAGACAAGGGTAGACCAATTGCAATGTTCCCAGAAGGCACAAGAAGTAATGGTAAAAAAATGGGAAGTTTTAAACCAGGAGCTAAAATAGTTGCAAATAAATATAACTTAAGAGTTCAACCAATAATTTTATTTAATACAAGAAATATTGTTGATTCTAAAAGTTTAAAAGCAACACCTGGAATTGTAAAAGTCATTTTTTTAGAACCAGTTCTAGCATCAAAAGAGACATCATGGTTTGAAGATACGGAAATAAAAATGAATGAAGTCTTTGATAAAGAGTGCAATAATTATGTCTCTTAGCTGGCAAACAATCTTAGCAATTGGACTAGGAGGATTCTTAGGTGCAATTGTAAGAGCTTATGCTGTTCATTTTACAAATAGGTATTTTTCTATAGAATTTCCTTTAGGAATTTTACTAGTAAATCTAGTTGGTTCATTTATTATTGGTGTACTATTTGCATACTTTTCTCATTTTACAGTTTCTGTAAATGTAAAAGCTTTTTTAACAACTGGATTTCTAGGTGCATTAACTACATATTCTACATTTGCAATTGAAACATATTTACTTTTTAGTACCTCAATTTATTTAGCAATTTTGAATATCTTATCAAATTTAATCGGTACAATTATCGCAGCAGGTAGTGGATATAAATTAATCCAATTTTTTCTTAAGTAAATTACTCAAAATTTTTTTAAGCATTATATAGTTATAATGCTCCACAAAATCAATATAATAAGGATAAGTCATGAGTATGCCAGGTGGTATGGAATGGTTATTAATTGCATTAGTTGTATTACTATTATTTGGTGGTAAGAAAATACCAGAACTAGCTAAGGGATTAGGTTCAGGAATCAAAAACTTTAAAAAAGCTGTTAAAGATGATGAAGATGAAATAGCAGATGCAAAAAAAGTTGATGAAATTGAAAAAAAATCAGAAGTAAATGCAACTGATAAAAATGAAACAAAACAATCATAAGAGAAAGTATTGCAAAATTTAGTAAAAGAATTTATTGAAAAAACATTAGAAATAAGTCTTGTTTTGGAAAAACCTAAGGATATATCTTTGGGACATTATGCAACTCCAGTTGCATTTTCTTTAGCAAAAGAGTTGAAAAAATCACCAATGGCTATTGCAGATGAATTAGTTTCAAAATTTGATGATTGTCAGATGTTTGAAAAAGTTGAAGCTGTAAAAGGGTTTATAAATTTTAAATTATCAAACTCTTTTTTACAATCATTAGTTGATAAAGCTTTAACTCAAAAAGAAGATTTCGCAAAACAAAATAAAAAAGATGAAAAAATCTTATTAGAATATGTTTCTGCAAATCCAACTGGACCACTTCATATTGGTCATGCAAGAGGAGCAATTGCAGGAGATACTCTTGCTCGTGTTGGAAGATATTTAGGTTATGATATTACAACAGAATATTATATAAATGATGCTGGTGCGCAAATGGATATGTTAGGACTATCTATTTCTTTAGCTGCAAGAGATTTTTTATTAAATGAAAATGTTGAATATCCAGAAACTTATTATCGAGGTGACTATTTAATAGATATAGCTAAACAAATTCAAGAAACACATGGAAATGAGATTTTTTATGATGAATCTAGATTTAAAGAAATGGCTAGATTTGGAAAAGATGAAGTGATGAAAATCATCATTAAAGATTTAAAAGATTTAGGTATTGAATTTGAAAATTTTGTTTCTGAGAAATCTTTATATTATGCATGGGATGAAACAAAAAAAGTACTTGAAGATAATGGTTCTTTATATGAAAAAAATGACAAGATTTATTTAAAATCTACTCAATATGGTGATGATTCAGATAGAGTAGTTGTAAGAGATAATGGTATTCCAACATATTTAGCTGGAGATATTATTTATCATAAAGATAAATACGATAGAAATTATGATAGATATATAAATATTTGGGGTGCAGATCATCATGGATATATTCCAAGGGTAAAAGCAGCAATTGAATTTTTAGGAAATGATTCTTCAAAACTTGAAGTTATTTTGTCTCAAATGGTACAATTACTAAAAGGTGGTGAACCTTATAAAATGAGTAAACGTGCTGGAAATGTTATATTGATGTCAGATATTACTGAAGAAATAGGTCCAGATGCTTTAAGATTTATTTTCTTAACAAGAAAAAGTGACACTCATTTAGAATTTGATATTGATATGTTAAAAAATCAAGATTCATCAAATCCAATTTTTTATATAAATTATGCTCATGCTAGAATTAATCAAGTTTTTGTAAAAGCAGGAATTACGACAAAAGATATTGAAAATATAAATTTTGATAATTTAAATCAAGATGGATTAAATTTAGTTTATGAATCATTACTTCTTGAATCAATATTAAGTGAAGCATTTACAAAAAGAGATATGCAAAAAATAACTGAATACTTATATAATCTTGCTTCATCAGTTCATAAATTCTACAATGAGCATAAAGTTATTGGGAGTGATGAACAAAATTTATATTTAAAAGTATTATCAATGGCAGCATTAAGTATAAATGTTGGATTATCTTTATTAGGGATTAAGGCTAAGGATATAATGTAATGAAATGGGTAATTGGGATTCTAATTATTATAGTTTGTTATGCGATTTATACTGGTAATATGGGTGGAGCAAGAGATGCAGCATCCAATTACAATAAGCTTTTAAGAGGAGGGGAAGAAAAGTAAATTTTCTTCCTTTTTTTATAACTCTTTATTTCCTAAAGTATGAAGAAACTCTTCTAAAGAGTATTTTGTTCTATATTTTTCACTCATTAAATGTATAAAAATATCACCTAAATCAATGATTGTCCATTCATCATCTTCATCAACTCTTAAGAACTCTTCACCTTGTGGTTTTAAATCACTTTTTAAGTAGTTTAATAATGCAAAACCATGTTTTGGATTTAATGTTGTTGCAATTACAACATAATCAACAATATAGTCTTTTGATGTTAAATCAATAATCTCTATATTTTCCGCTTTTTTGTCATCTAATATTTTTTTTATGTTTTCTAATCTTGTATTCAAAAACTTTTACCCTTTTTTAAGATTTAATATATCATCTTTAATTTCAATTGGAACATAATTCATATCAATATGTTCTCTTAATAAAGTTGAACTAATATCAATATTTATATCCAAAATTTTAAATTCTTTTGCTTTATTTGATTCAAAACCTTTTCTTGTTGCTACTACAAATTCAACCATTTTTTTTAAGTCATTAATTTTGTACCATTTATCTAAATTTTCAATATTATCTTCACCTAAAATAAAATATATTTTAGTTGGCTGATATAAACTATTTAAATAATTTACAGTATCAACTGTATAACTTACTTTTTTCTGATTTATTTCATAATTAGAAATTTCAACTTTTTTAAATTTTTGAAAAACTTTTGTAAGTAATTCAAATCTAATTTCTGGTTTTAAATAAAAGCTATTTTTAAAGGGATTTAAATAAGTAGGAACAATAATTAATTTATCAATATTTAGATTTTCTAAAGCAGCCTCAACAATAGCAACATGAGCTATATGAACTGGGTCAAAACTACCACCAAATATTGCAATTCGCACCTATTTAAAACCTTTGTAATATACTTAAATATTATTATAGCAATTTTTCGATAAAATATCTACCATTTAGATTTATATTAAAGGGAACAAATGGCTGTTAAAGTTGCAATAAATGGTTTAGGAAGAATCGGAAGATGCGTAGCAAGAATAATTGCAAGTCGAAACGATGTTGAGTTAGTAGCTGCAAATGCTAGTGGTAGTGAAGAAATGATCCAATATAATTTAAAATATGATACAGTTCACGGACCAAAACTTGATGTAAAAGTTGAAGATGGATATATTTATATTGGTAAAGATAAAGCTAAGTTATTAAGTGAAAGAGACCCTTCTAAAATTGATTTTGCTGCATATGGTGTAGATGTTGTTTTAGAATGCACAGGAGCATTTTTAACTCAAGAATCTTGCCAAGCATATATTGATAATGGTGTAAAAAAAGTTGTTATTTCAGCACCTGCAAAAGATGATACACCAACATTTGTAATTGGTGCAAATGAAAATACATATGCTGGACAACCAATTGTATCAAATGCTTCTTGTACTACAAATGGTTTAGCTCCTGTAGCAAAAGTATTAGATGATGCATTTGGAATTGAAAAAGGTTTAATGACTACAATCCACTCATATACTTCATCTCAACCAATTTTAGATGCAAAAGATAAAAAAGATCCAAGAAAAGGAAGAGCTGGGGCAACTAACTTAACTCCTTCAAGCACAGGTGCTGCTAAAGCTATTGGAAAAGTAATGCCACATTTAAAAGGTAAATTAAACGGTCAAGCAATTAGAGTTCCAACACCAAATGTATCTTTAGTTGATTTAACTGTAACACTTAAAAAAGATGTAACTTTAGAAGAAGTATGTGAAGCATTTAAAGCATCTGCTGAGGGTAATTTAAAAGGTATTTTAGGTATAGATGAAGAGTATAGAGTAAGTTCAGATTTCAATGGTGAAACATTATCTACAGTAGTTCCTTTAGATACAATTCAAGTTATTGAAGGAAACATGGTAAAAATTTTATCTTGGTATGACAATGAATGGGGATACTCAACAAGATTAGTGGACATGGGTGTTCACATAGCTACAAAATAATTTTTTCAAGGATATAAATTGAAATTACAAGAAATCAAAAATATTGATATCACAGGTAAAAAAGTTTTCATTAGATGTGATTTTAACGTTCCAATGGACGAGTATAACAATATTACAGATGATAGAAGAATTAGAAGTGCATTAAATACTATTAGATATTGTATAGATCATGATTGTTCAGTTATTTTAGCATCACATTTTGGAAGACCAAAAGGTGGTTATGAAGAAAAATACTCTTTATTACCTATTGCAAAAAGATTACATATTCTTTTAAAGCAAGATATAAAAATGGCTCCAGGTATTATTTCGGATGAGACATTAAAAATGGCTCAAGAGTTAAAATCTGGAGAAATTCTGCTTCTTGAAAATATGAGATTTGAAGTTGGTGAAACTAAAAATGATGAAGAATTAAGTAAAAAGTTAGCTTCAATGGCAGAAATTTATATTAATGATGCTTTTGGAGTTTCTCATAGAGCTCATTCATCAGTTGAAGGAATTGCAAAATATTTTGATATGAACCACAAAGCTGCTGGATTTTTAATGGCAAAAGAAATTAAATTTTTCCATCATATAGTTCATAATCCAAAAAGACCATTTGTTTCAATAGTAGGTGGTTCTAAAGTTTCTGGAAAATTAGAAGCACTTCATAATCTTGTACCAAAAGTTGATAAAATTATTATTGGTGGAGGAATGGCCTTTACCTTTTTAAAGGCATTAGGACATGAAATTGGTAATTCTTTAGTTGAAGAAGATTTAATTCCTGAAGCGATTAAAATAATGCAAGAAGCAAAACAATTAGGTGTTAAATTGTATTTACCAGTTGATGTAGTTGCTGCAGAAGCCTTTGATGCAGAAGCAATAGCAAAAATCGTAACTATTCAAGAAATTCCAAAAGATTGGATGGGATTAGATATTGGACCAGCATCTGCACTTTTATTTAGTGAAGCATTAAATGATGCAAATACTATTTTATGGAATGGACCAATGGGTGTTTATGAAATGGATAAATTTGCAAAAGGAAGTACAAAAATTTCTCATGCAGTTGCTAATTCATTCGCTACAACAGTAGTTGGTGGTGGAGATACAGCAGATTTAGTTAGAGTAACTGGTGATGAAGATGAAATGACATTTATAAGTACAGGTGGTGGAGCTTCTTTAGAATTAATTGAAGGAAAAATATTACCTGGTGTTAAAGCTCTTGTGCTTGAGGAAGATGTTTAATATGCCTATAATTGCAAGTAATTTCAAAACAAATCATACAAGAAAATCAACAGCTATATTTGTAAATGAAGTTAATGATTATTTAAAAGAAAAAAATATTTTAAGTGAAGTTTATGTGTTCCCTACAGCTACTTCACTTGATATTTTTGATACGGTTTCAAATTTTATTATAGGAACTCAAAATGCTTATGCAACAGCAAGTGGTTCTTTTACTGGTGAAATTGGAACTGTTCAACTTGATGAATTTGAAATTAAAACAATACTGATAGGACATAGTGAAAGAAGACATATTTTAGGTGAAACACAAAATGTAATAGCTCAAAAATATGAATTTTATAAAAATCTTGGATATAAAATAATTTATTGTATTGGTGAACCTTTAGAAATTAAACAAAAAGGAATAAAATCTACTTTAGAATATATTTATGAACAATTTATTGGAATTGATATAAATTATGAAAATTTGATTCTTGCTTATGAGCCTGTTTGGGCTATAGGAACGGGAGTTTCTGCAACGAATAATGATATAGAAAATGTTCACAATGCAATAAAGGAAAAAATCAATAAACCACTTTTATATGGTGGAAGTGTTAAGTCAGAAAATGTAAGAGAAATATCTCAAATTCCAAATGTAGATGGAGTTTTAATAGGAACGGCTTCTTGGAAAGTTGAAGAATTTATAAAAATAATAGAAAATACAAAGGATTTATAGAATGTTTATGAAAGGTAAAAAAGGTGTAATTTTAGGTGTAGCAAATGATAAATCAATTGCTTATGGAATTGCAAAAGCATGTGCTGCACAAGGTGCACAAATAGCATTCACATATTTAAATGATGCACTTAAAAAAAGAGTTGTACCAATTGCTACTGAGTTTGGAAGTGAAAATTTAGTATATCCATGTGATGTATCAAATCCAGAAGAAATAAAAGCTTTAAAAGAGTCATTAGAAAAAGATTTAGGTCAAATTGATTTTATTGTTCACTCAATTGCTTTTGCTCCAAAAGAGGGATTATCTGGAAGATTTTATGATATTTCAAAAGAAGCTTTTGATATAGCTATGGATATTTCTGTTTATTCATTGATTGAAGTTGTAAGAGAGTTAAAACCTTTGTTAACAGATAATTCATCTATTTTAACTTTAACTTATTATGGTGGAGTAAAATATATTCCAAATTATAATTTAATGGGTATTGCAAAAGCAGCTCTTGAAATGACTACAAAATATTTAGCTGAAGATTTAGGAAAAGATGGAATTAGAGTTAATGCAATTAGTGCAGGACCTATTAAAACTTTAGCTGCAGCTGGAATCGGTGATTTTAGATTTATGCTTAAATGGAATGAAGCTCATTCACCATTAAAGAAAAATGTGACTATTGATGAAGTTGGAAATTCAGGAATGTATTTATTATCTGATTTAAGTAGTGCAGTTACAGGTGAAATTCATTATGTGGATAGCGGATTTAATGTAATGGGTATGCCAGCTGTTGAATTTGAAGATGGAAAACCAAAAATTGCTTGGAATGGAGAAAAATAGTTAAAAGCTTAAGCTTTTAACTATGAAATAAAATTTTATTTTTAAATTTAATGAAATTTTAAATTAAGATTTTAAATATAGGATGATTATAAAAATGAGTATAAATTTTAAAGAGTTAGCAAATAAGTATCAAACACCATATTATGTATATGATTTTGATTATATTACAAAACAATATGAAGAATTAAAAGGTGCTTTTAGAGCTAGAAAATCTTTAATTGCATATGCAGTTAAAGCAAATTCAAATTTAAGCGTTATTAAGCATTTGGCAAATCTTGGAGCAGGTGCAGATTGTGTTAGTATTGGCGAAGTTAAAAGAGCTTTAAAGGTTGGAATTCCAGCATATAAAATTATATTTTCAGGTGTTGGGAAAATTGATGAAGAGATAAAACAAGCACTTGAACTTGATATTTTAATGATAAATGTTGAAAGTGATGCTGAGTTAAATAGAGTTGAATTAATTGCAAAGGAACTTGGAAAAATAGCAAGAATTTCAATAAGAATAAATCCAAATATTGACCCACAAACACATCCATATATTTCAACAGGTTTACATGAAAATAAATTTGGAGTTGATATAGATACAGCAAAAAGAATGTATATTCAATGTAAAAATAGTGAAAATTTAGACCCAGTTGGAATGCATTGTCATATTGGTTCACAATTAACTCAACTTCAACCAATTAAAGAGTCTGTAAAAATTATTACAGATTTAGTAAGAAATTTGAAAGCTATAAAAATTGAATTATCATTTGTTGATGTTGGTGGAGGATTAGGTATTGTTTATAAAGATGAAAAATTAATTGATACAAATGAATATGCTCAATCAATTTTGGAAAATATGTTTGGTCTTGATATTACAGTTGTTTGTGAACCAGGAAAATTTATGGTGGGAAATGCTGGAACATTTGTAACTAAAGTTTTATACGAAAAAGTAAATGGAAATAAAAGATTTGTTATTGTGGATGGTGCAATGAATGATTTAATCAGACCTGCACTTTATAATGCTTATCATAGAGTTGAAGTTTTAAACGATAATCAAGAGTTTAGCGATTGTAATTTAGTTGGTCCAGTTTGTGAAAGTGGAGATTTTTTTGCTAAAAATATTAAATTACAAAAAACACAACATAATGATTTAGTAGCTATTTATAGCGCAGGAGCTTATGGATTTACAATGTCAAGTAATTACAATACAAGAGGAAAAGTTGCTGAAATTGCTATTGAAAATGGAAAAGATAGATTAATTAGAAGAAGAGAAACTTTTGAAGATATAATTGCTTTAGAAGAAGAGTTTATAAAATAGAAAGGCTGTTATGAACAACGAAGATGGATTATTGGAGCTTAGAAATCAACTTGATTCAATAGATAATAAACTTTTAGATTTGTTAAATGAAAGAATGCAAATTGTTCATAGAGTTGGTAATTTAAAAGCAAAAAGTGGTGGTGCAATTTATCGACCTGAAAGAGAAAAAGCAATAATAAAAAGATTAGAAGAAATTAATAAAGCAAAAAAAGGTTTATTAAATAAAAATGCTATTGAAGCACTTTTTTTAGAAATTTTTGCAATCTCAAGAAATTTAGAATTACCAGAAAATATTGGATATTTAGGGCCTGAAGGAAGTTTTACTCATCAAGCAGCTGAAGCTAGGTTTGGTGCAATGAGTTCTTATATTCCTATTAATTCTATAAAGGGAGTTTTTAGAGAAGTAAATACTAAAAAAGTTAAATTTGGTGTTGTTCCAATAGAAAATTCTTCAAATGGAATTGTAAATGACACGATAAATGGCTTTAGTAAATATGATTTAAAAATTATTGCAGAAGTTGTTCTTGATATTCATCATACATTAGCTTCAACTTGTGATAAGGTAAGTGATATAAAAAGAATTTATTCAAAAGATATTGCATTTGATCAATGTAGAAGATTTTTAACAAATTTTGGCTTAGATGAAGCAGAGTTGATTCCTATAGAATCAACAACTAAAGCTGCAAAAATAGCTGCGACTGAAGCAGGAAGTGCTGCGATTTGTCCTCATGTGGGTGCCAAATTATATAATCTTCCAATTTTATTTGAAAATATTGAAGATAAAGATAATAATAAAACAAGATTTTTTATAATCAGTGATTTTGAAAATGCCCCAAGTGGCAATGATAAAACATCAATTTTAGTAAAATTTCCAGATAGACAAGGGGTTTTAGTAGAATTTTTAACTGATTTTAATGAAGCTGGTATTAATCTAACGAAAATAAAATCACATATAGTTGAAGGTAATTCAATCTTTTTTATAGATTTTGATGGTCATAAAGATGATGAAAATGTGAAAAAAGTTTTAGAAAAACACAAAAGTAGTGTTAAAATTTTAGGCTCTTATGTAAAAGAGATAAATGATATTTAAGAATTTAGGAAAAATAGATGAAATTTAATGAAGTATTAGAAAATGTTTCAATTTATGAAGCAGGAAAACCAATAGAATTGGTTGTTAGAGAATATGGTGTAAAACCTGAAAATGTAATCAAACTTGCATCAAATGAGAATCCTTATGGAACATCTCCAAAAGTAATTGCAAAAATTCAAGAAATTGCAAAAAATATGTTTGTATATCCTGATGATTCAATGTTTGAATTAAAAGAAGCATTAGCAAAAAAATTTGAAGTTGAAAGTGAAAATGTGATTATTGGTTCAGGAAGTGACCAAATAATAGAATTTTGTATTCACGCAAAATGCCAAAAAGGTTCAAAAATTTTAATGGCAAAAACAACTTTTGCAATGTATGAAATTTATGGAAAACAAGCAGGTGCAACTATTATTAAAACTGATTCAGAACAACATAATCTTGAAGAATTTTCAAAACTATATAAAGAACATGGTGCAGATGTGATCTTTTTATGTATCCCAAATAATCCATTAGGTGAATGTGTAGATAAAGATGATGTTTATGCATTTTTGCAAACAGTAAGTCCTGAAACTTTAATAGTTGTAGATGGAGCTTATCAAGAATATGCTTCTTTTAAAGATGAGAAAAAAAGAATTGTGCCAAAAGATTTAATGACAAAATTTCCAAATGCAATTTATTTAGGAACTTTTTCTAAAGCATATGCACTTGGAGGAATGAGAGTTGGTTATGGTATAGCACAAGCTGATATTATTCAAACTTTATATAAATTAAGAGCTCCATTTAATATCACAACTTTAACATTAGCAGCAGCTATTGAAGCATTAAAAGATGAAGATTTTGTAAAAAGTTGTATTGCTAAAAACTTCGAAGAAATGACAAGATATGAAGAGTATGCAACAAAAAAAGGATTTGAATATATTCCTTCTTATACAAATTTTATAACAATTAAAATGGGAGATAAATTTGTATCAAAAGTTGTAGCTCAAAAACTATTAGAAAGAGGAGTAATTGTAAGAGATTTAACTGGTTATGGTCAAAATGCAATTAGAATTACGATAGGAAGAAATGAGCAAAATACAAAAGTATTTGAACAATTAGACGAAGTATTAGAAAATTTAAAATAAAGTTTATTAGAAATGGAAATAAAAGAAAAATCACTAGAAGAGTTAAAAGAACTTTCACAAGAAATTAGAGAAAGAATAATTGATGTTGTATCAAGAAAGGGTGGACACTTTTCATCTACACTTGGTGCAGTTGAGTTAACTCTTGGTATGCATTATGTATTTGATGCGTATAGTGATCCTTTTATTTTTGATGTATCTCATCAATGTTATCCTCATAAACTATTAACAGAACGTTGGGAAGAGTTTGAAACAGTTAGGCAATTTGGTGGATTAAGTGGTTTTACAAAACCAAATGAAAGTCCTGCTGATTATTTTGTAGCTGGACATAGCTCAACTTCTATTTCATTGGCTGTTGGTGCAGCAAAATCAATAAAATTAAAAAAAGAGAATAGAGTTCCAATTGTAATGATTGGTGATGGTTCTATGACAGCTGGAATGGTTTATGAAGCATTAAATGAACTTGGAGATTTGAAACTTCCAGTAGTAATTATCTTAAATGATAATGAAATGAGTATTGCAAAACCAATTGGAGCTATTTCTAAATATCTTTCAAAACTACTTGCAGGGAAATATTATCAAGGTTTTAAAACAAAAGTTGATAAATTTATAAGAAATAATATGCCAGAAGGTACAACTTACATAGCAAAAAGAATGGAAGAGGCTATGAAACTTATAACTCCAGGAATTTTATTTGAAGAAATGGGACTTGATTATATAGGTCCTATTGATGGGCATGATATTGAAGAAGTTATAGAAACTTTACAAATTGCAAAAGCAATGCAAAAACCAGTTATTGTTCATGCGCATACAATAAAAGGCAAAGGTTATAAAATCGCTGAAGGGCAACATGAAGAGTGGCATGGAGTAGGACCTTTTAATATTGAAGATGGAGAATTTGTAAAAAAAGTTGCTCCAAAATCTGCAACAGCAGTTTTTGCAGATGCTTTGATTGCTTTAGCTTCAAAATATGAAAATATTGTAGGTGTAACTGCTGCAATGCCTAGTGGTACAGGAATAAATAAACTTATGGATAAGTTTCCTGAAAGATTTTGGGATGTTGCAATTGCAGAACAACATGCAATAACTTCAATGGCTGCTATGGCAAAAGAGGGATTTAAACCATATATTACAATTTATTCAACGTTTTTACAAAGAGGATTTGATCAAATTATTCATGATGTTTGTTTGATGAATTTACCTGTTGTTTTTGCAATGGATAGAGCTGGAATTGTAGGAAATGATGGAGAAACTCATCAAGGAGCTTTTGATATTTCATATTTAAGATTTATTCCAAATATGATTTTGTTTGCTCCAAGGGATAATAAAACTTTAGAATTAGGTTTAGAATTTGCTTATAGTTTACAAAGTCCATGTGCAATAAGATATCCAAGAGGTAATTTTAAAGAGTTAAATTATTTACCAACTCAATTTGAGTTAGGAAAAGCTGAACTTTTAAAAGAAGGGACTTCAAATAAATTATTTATTGGTTATGGAGCAGGCGTTAGCAGGGCAATTGAAACAGAAGCTTTGCATGCAGAAGATATATCAATTTTAGATTTAAGATTTGTAAAACCAATAGATAAAGAGACTTTAATAGAACTTTCAAAAGAATATGATGATTGGTATGTATTTAGTGATTCACAAAAACAAGGTGGAGTTTCAAGTGCGATATTAGAAGTACTAAATGATGAAAATATTCATAATGTACAAGTTACATCTTTTGAATATGAAGATCACTTTATAGAACATGGTGACACAAAACAAGTAGAAGAAAGTTTAGGACTTTTACCACAGCAACTTATCTTAAGAATTAAATAATATTTATTTAGTTCTTCTCTCAAAGAAAATGTCAAGAAAAATTTTACATATGTAAAGATTTCAATAATAAAAATTTACAATTTAGTTTTATAATAGCTCTCTTTATTAGATAAAATTAATAAATTATACTTATAGAATAATATATTAATTTAGGATAAAAAATATCTTATATTATTAGCTAAAATGCTTTAAAATAGGATATTTTTACTCTTAAATTATAAGTTAAAATTATAAAAAAAATTCTAAAATATTATAAAATTAATTTTCATTTAATAAAAATTGTCATATAGTTAAAATTATTTATTTAGGAGGATTATTATGAAATTAGCAATTTCTTTAACAGTTTGTTTATTAGGTGCAAGTACATTGTTAGCAGCAGAGACTTTGATAACAAAAGCGAAGAATAGTGGACTAGAAGCAATACCAACAGATAATGCAAAATTAATGAAAATGATAGATGATAAGAAAGATCCAATAACAAAAGAGAAAGTAGAATTAGGGAAAAAATTGTACTTTGATCCAAGATTATCAAGAAGTGGATTGATATCATGTAATACATGTCATAATCTTGCATTAGGTGGAGCAGATGGAGTGCCAGCAGCAATAGGACATGGATGGACAGCAAATCCACATCACTTAAATTCACCAACCGTGTATAATTCAGTGTTCTTTAAAGCACAATTTTGGGATGGAAGAAGCCCACACCTAGCAGATCAAGCACAAGGACCAGTACAAGCAGGACCAGAGATGGCAGCACCACCATCATTAGTAGAACAAAGAATAAACTCAATACCAGAATATGTGGAAGAGTTTAAAGGTGCATATGGAAAAGAAGTAAAAGTAGATTTTGCAAAAATAACGGCAACAATCGCAACATTTGAGAAGACATTAGTAACTCCATCAAGATTTGATAAATTCTTAAGTGGAGATGAAAAAGCATTAAGTAAAGAAGAAAAAGAAGGATTAAATACATTTATTGATAAAGGATGTACAGCATGTCATACAGGAATAGCATTAGGTGGAACAATGCAAGCATTCCAAGTAGCAGCAAAATATAAATTTATGAATGTAGGGGATTTTAAAGGTGATGCAAATGGAATGGTAAAAACACCAACATTAAGAAATATAACAGAGACAGCACCATATTTTCATAATGGACAAATATGGTCATTGAATGAAGCAGTAAAAGAGATGGGTTCTGTTCAATTAGGTATTAAAATTTCTGATGCTGATGCTCAAAAAATTGTAACATTCTTAAAATCATTAAAAGGTGATAAACCAGAAATAATATATCCACAACTTCCAGAATCTACAATAGAAACTGAAAAACCAACTTTCAACTAAAGATTTAAGAGGATTATTCCTCTTAAATTATAAAAATATTTTCAATTTCTCAACACATAATCCCATAGCCGTACTTTCGTATCCATTTACACTTTTTATATAAGGTTTACAAAAACCTTCAACCATGATTGCTCCAGCTTTTCCAAAACATTCACCACTATTTAAATACTCTTCCATATCTTCTTTATTAAATTCTGAAAATTGATAAGTTGTAATTGAAAGGTTAATTACCTCTTTTTCTTTTGATTTATAAATCATACAAGTAATAACTGAAGTTTTATTTTCACTTTGAAGTTCAAGCATAGCTTTAGCATCATCATAATCTTTTGCTTTTCTTAAAAGTTTTCCTTCACAAGTAACAACACTATCTGCAACTAAAAGAGGCATATCTTCAACACCATACTTTTTATAAAGTTCTTTGAATTTTCCTAAAGTTGCTTCATAACAAAATGATTTTGGATTTGTTGTTTTGATTGAATCTTCATCAAAATCTCCACCATTTTGAATAAAATCAATTCCAAAATTTTTTAAAATAAGTGCACGAGTTGGTGAATTTGAGCCAAGTCTTATCAAAATAATCCTTTTTTATTTGGATTATACTCAATTTGAATATAATAAATTTTTAAAATATTAATACAATTTAGGAAAACAAAAATGAATATAGTTGTAATAGGTGCTGGTGGAGTTGGAGTATTTTATGGAGTATTATTTCATAGATTAGGTCATAATGTAAAATTTGTAGCTCGTGGTAAAAATCTTGAATATTTAAAAGAGAATAAAATAAAATTAACACATTCAACATTTAGTTTAAATGAAAAAATCGAAGCTTTAAGTATAGAAGAACTTCTACAATTAAATCCAAAAGATATAGATATTATTTTTTTGGCAACAAAATCTATGAGTACAGAAAATATTTCTTTGAAGTTGGAAGAATGGATAAAAAATAAAAAAGAAATTCCATATTTTATCTCTTTGCAAAATGGTGTTGAAAATGAAGATATTATGTGTGAACATTATAATAAAGAGTATGTAATTGGTGGATTAACAAGACTAATTGCAGCTCATACAATTACTTTAGGACATGTGGAATCAACAGGAGAAGTTCAAACTATTTTAGGAGCAATGTACCCAACAAAACAAAATCAAGAGTTTTTAGAAAATCTAAAAAAAGAGCTTGATAAAACTGATACAACTACATTTTTAAGTCAAAATATAAAACTCGAACTTTGGAATAAACTTATCATTAATAATGGTGTAAATGCAATTTGTGCACTTTTAGGTGAAAAAACAGGAAGGTTAATAAATGATAAAAAAGTTTCAAAACTAATTTATGGGCTTATGAGTGAAACAGCACTTGCTTCAAAAACTGCAGGAGTTAATATCCCAAAAGAGAATGTAAATAAGATGTTTGAACTAATGACAAATTTTGAATCAATAAAACCTTCAATGTTAATTGATTTAGAAAAAAATAGAGATTTAGAACTTGAAGATATTTGTGGAGTCGTTATTAAAAACTGTGAAAAACAAGGTTTCGATGCTCCATATACTAGAGCAGTTTCAACAATTTTAGAGTTCTTATATGATAAAAAAAGAGCTAAATAATCGCATGAAAATCGCAGAGATTTAGAAAAAAGAGATATATTATCTGTTTTTAGTATAATAGTAAAAAATTGAAAGTAGTTTATGAAATATTATGTATTATTAGTCTTAACAGTCCTTTTTTGGTCTGGTAATTTTATTTTTGGTCGTTTGGTTTCAAGTAGTATTGAACCAATGCAATTATCATTTTTTAGATGGTTTTTTGTACTTTTATTATTGTCTCCATTTCTTATTATAAATTATAAAAATATTTTAAAAGTATTTAAAAAAGAGTATTTGGTTCTTTTGATTTTAGGAAGTTTAGGAATTTCTGGTTTTAACACTTTTTTGTATTATGGTTTGCAAACTACAACAGCAACAAATGCTTTATTGATAAATTCAAGTATTCCAATATTTATTATCATCTTATCAGCTATTATCTTTAAAACTTCAATTACAAAAATACAATTTTCAGGAGTAATTCTTTCAACTTTAGGAGTTATTTATCTTATATTAAAAGGTGAAATAGATCATATATTTGAACTTGAGTTTACACATGGAGATTTATGGATAATAGCGGCTTGTGTTGATTGGGCTTTATATACAGTGTTATTAAAATATAAACCAAAAGAGTTAAACTCTATAGAGTTCTTTAGTATTACTACGCTAATTGGAACAATAATTTTATTTATAGTTTTTTTATATCAAGGTTATAGTTTTGAATTTAGTTTTTTAGAAAAAAATGAAGTTTTGTACTCTTTAGCATATATTGTAATTTTTCCATCAATTTTATCTTTTTATTTTTGGAATAGGGCGATTCTTGAAGTTGGAGCAAACAAAGCAGGGCAATTTACACATTTGATGCCAATTTTTGGAGCAATTCTGGCTTATTTCTTTCTTGGTGAAGTAATGCAAACTTACCATATTGTTGGAATAATTTTAATATTCTTAGGAATATATTTATCGATATTTCTAAAAAAAAGAGAAAAATAAAATGCAAATATTATCAAGAATATCTGGAATATTGATTTTCTCTTCTTTTATATCTACAATTTATTTTTATTTTTTTCATAAAGAACTTTTAATAATCTCTGGAGTTTTAGCTTGGATTGCATTTGTTCTTTTATTTTCAAGTCTAAAAAGTAAAAAAATAGTTGTAATTTTATTGATTCTAAGTTTTGTATTTTTTGGTGTTAGTTTTTTTAATCATTATGATATAAACTTTATAAAAGTATTTACCGTAAATCAATATCTATTAACTCTTTTAATAGGAGTAGGTTTTTTAAGATTAATAGCAATACCCAAAGAAGAAAAAAATACAAACTTACCAAAAGGAAGACAATCTTTTATAAAAACTTATTGGAGTGTACATCTGTTTGGTTCGGTGATAAATTTGTCTTCATTAATTTTAGTTGCAGATAAAATGTATAAAAAAGGTGCTTTAAATAGTGCTCAAATAGTTCTTTTAACAAGAGCATTTGCAAGTGATGCTTATTGGTCACCATTTTTTGTAGCCTTTGCTGCTGCTATTACTTATGCTCCAAAATTAGATACATCAACAATTTTAATAAATGGAATTTTTTTAGCAGTTATTACTTTTTTTATTACATATTTTGAAGTGATAAAAAATAAAAAATTTAATATAGATGAATTTTCTGGGTATCCTTTATCTTTTGATTCATTATTTTTACCAATAGTTCTTGCTTTATTAGTTTTAATTACAAATCATTTTCATCCAGAAATAAAAGTAATTATTTTAATTTCATCTTTTTCAATCTTGATGACTTTATTTATTTTACCAACAAAAAAGAATTTAAAAGAATCAATAAAAATATTAAAATTTCATGTTTTAGATGAATTACCTAAAATGAAATCAGAGTTATCTCTTTTTTTAGTTGCTGGAATGTTTGGTATTTCAGTTAGTTCTATTTTAATTGGATTAAATTTATCTTTACCCTTTGAAGTTTTTGATTGGCAAATTGCATCAGTTTTACTTCTAATATTTATCATTTTATCTTTTATTGGAATACATCCAATTATTACAATAGCAATTATTGGAGATTTTTTAAGTGGAGTAAATCATACACTTTTAGCAGTAACATTTTTAATGGCATGGTCAACAACAGTTTCAACTTCACCTTTTTCAGGTCAAAATCTGACAATAGTTGCTAGATATAATTGTGATGCTAAAGAGATATTTAAATTAAATTTAGTCTATGTTATTAAGATGTATTTTATTTGTATATTATGTTTATATATTTTATCAAAATATTTAGCTTTGTAATAAAATCATATAATTATCATATGATTTTATTACAATTATTCTGATAATGGTAAACGTATGATGAAAAACATTCATTATCCTTTCTGCTTCCTAAATTTTAAATCATGCGTTTACTTTATTTTGCTAATTTTCGTTAAAATTATCCTAATTTATTTTAAGAAGTTTATATGAATTTATTTTTTATTTTATTAGGAAAAATTTCTCCATTATATTTGAATATTGCAATTGGATATGTTCTATCACGTTATTTAAAAGTGAAAAGAGATTTGATAGCCTTTCTTCTTATATATATTTTGGGTCCAGTTGTAATATTTTTTGCAACTTTATCTATTGAAATTAATCTTCAATTACTTTTTTTACCTTTGTTTGTTTTTTTCTTTGGTTCGTCAATTGCATTTTATATACTAAAAAGATATAAAAAAGATTGGAATGATGCAAGTATTAATACTTTAGCATTTACTTGTGGAACAGGGAATACGGGCTATTTTGGTATTCCTCTTGCTATGATATTGTTAAGTCCTGAATCAGCAAATATTTTTATTTTTGCAACTTTAGCATCTTTACTTTATGAAAATACAACAGGATTTTATGTAACGGCAAAAGGAACTTTTACTGCACGACAATCAATTATGAAAGTAATTAAACTTCCATTGCTCTATGCATTTATAGCTGGAGTTTCTTTGAATATTGTAGGAGTCAGAACACCTGATTTTTTAATACCTTATTTTGAAAATTTAAAATGGGCTTATGGAATCCTTGGAATGATGATGTTAGGAATGGGAATGAAAGGTTTTAATCTAAAAGAAGATTTAGATAAAAAATATTTAAAAGTTGCCTATTTTTACAAGTTTATTTTTTGGCCAGGAGTAATTTTAGCAATAATAATTATAGATAGAAATTTTATAGGCTTTTTAAATGAAGAGATTTATAAAGTATTGTTTTTATTTTCGGTAGTTCCACTTGCTGGAAATACAGTAACTCTAGCTGTACTTTTAAAAGCTAGACCAGAAAAAGCATCTTTTACAGTATTATTAAGCACTTTAATTTCAGTTTTGTATATACCAATTGCTTTGATAATTTATGGAGGATTTTAAAGAAAGAAGGATTAATCTATAATTCTTCTTGAAGTCCAATAATTTTTTTTATAAAAAGGTTTATCTAAACTTGTGAATTGGATACCCTTAATAGAAGCGTGCATAAAATTTCCATTTCCTACATAAACTCCTACATGTTTATCTGTTTTACTCGTTTTGAAAAAAACCAAATCTCCTGGGATTAATTCAGCTTTTTTTACTTCAACACCCATATTAACTTGTGTAAGAGTTGTTCTTGGTAATTTTATACCAAATTTGTCTTTATAAATTCTTTGCGTAAATGCCGAACAATCTATACCTTTTTTAGATTCTCCACCAAGTTTATATCTAACATTTTTCCACTCATTATAAAAGTCATTAAAAGCTTGTTTTCTTTTTGGTATTTCAGATGATGATTTAACATTTTCACTATTTTCATTTAACATTAGAGTTTTATATTCTTTTGGCGTTATTACCGTTTCATATTCTAAAATAGGTTTATTTTTTATTTTTTTATTTTTTTCTTCATAAAGTTTTTTATATTCTATATATGTTAAAGTTGTTTTTTCTGATTGAGAGTTATTTGATTCAATATTCTGATTTTTATTACTACATGCGGTGAAAAATATTAGAATAGGTATTATTACAAAAATCTTTTTTATCACTATTTTTCTCCTATATATTTATGAATTAATCTATAATTCTTTGAGCTTTCCAATAGTTTTTACTAAAATAGTCATTATCTAAATCAGAAATTGTAACACCAATTTTTGTTGATGCATGCATAAATTTACCATTATCAATGTATATTCCAACATGTTTACTTTTACCAGTTTTAAAAAATACTAAATCTCCAATTTCAAGCTCATTTTTCTTTATTTCTTTTCCTACTTTTGCTTGTAAAAGTGTAGTTCTTGGCATCTCTAAATCAAATTTTTCTTTAAATGCTTTTTGAATAAAAGCTGAGCAATCTATTCCTTTTTTAGATTCTCCTCCAAGTTTATATCTTACGCCTTCCCATTTAGAATAGAAATCAAACAATTCATTGTTTAAAGCCGATTTTTTTGTTATGTAGTTGTTATTAGTAAATTCATTAAAAGGATTATTTTTAGAGTGTTTTTTTGATAATTGTTTAGATTTTATGTAATTCTGGTAATTGCTTTCTTGAAGAGAAGCATTAGAATGTATAGAATTTTTATTTTTTAGATATGAAGACATATCTACAACTTCTTCACTAGTTTTGAAAGAACAACCTGTAAAAAATAAGGAAATATAAATAGATATAACTAATAAATTTTTAATATTCATATTATAAGATTCCCCTTTTAAGCCATTTTCTAGTAAAGATTTAGTTTATGATATTAAAAAATCAAAAATATGTCAAGTCTAAAACTTTTAGGAGTATAATGAGGCATTATTTTAAGGGGAAAAAAATGTTAAAATATTTTATATTTATGTTAACTGTTTTTGGTTTAAATGGATGTATTTCTACTCAAAACTTAGGATTAGATAATAATTTAAAATTAGAAAATGAAAAAAAGATTTCTACTTTTGATTCATGTACAAATTTTTCATATATCTCACAATCAACAAATAATAAATATGATAAATTGTTTATTGAATATATAAATTTAGACAATTTTTGTAAATGGAATGGTTTACAAAGAGGATACTTTGTAGATTTGTTTAAATCAACTATAAAAGCTAAGTCATTTAGACTTATTGAGAGAATTGAACATAATAATTCTGAATATAACACATATTTAATTGATGAAAAGTATTATGTAAATATAATCTACAAATATACTGTATTTGAAGATTTATTTATTATTGATTATGCTGGAATTTATACAACAGAGCAAATTCAATCATTTGACAAAAGTTATAATAATTTATATTTAGATAAACCTAGATTCTCATCTAATTATTCAAATAGCTTAGTTAGAATGAATTTCTTAAACTCATATTTTACAAGAGAAAGTGAAGGTTATGAGAATTAATTTATTGATTATTGTTTATTGTATTATTGTTGTTTTATCTATTATGTATGCTACTCAGCCATTACAACCTTTACTTGCAAAAGAGTTTGATATTTCAGTTATAAAAGCTTCTCAATTTACTGCTGTAATTATGCTTTTTTTAGCAATTTCACCTATTATTTATGGATATATCTTAGAAAAAGTTTGTGCAAAAAAAATGTTAGTAAGAGCTTCAAGTATTTTATTAATTACAAATATATTTTTAGGATTAGCAAATAGTTATGAAACTTTTTTATTTTTAAGAGTTTGTGAGGCATTAGTTGTTCCTGCAATTTTAACTTCATTGATGAGTATTTTGGCAAATATTGATAAAAAAAATATTAAATTTAATATGTCTATTTATGTTGCAGCAACAGTTTTTGGTGGATTAGTTGGAAGAGTTTTTTCAGGTTTTATAGCTACAAATTTTTCTTATCAATATGTTTTTTATTCATTATCAGTTGCTACTTTATTTTCAATTTTTTTAATAAATAAATTAGATTATGAAGGTGATGCAACAATGGTAAAACCAAAAATAAAAGATATTGTATATATATTAAATGATAGAAGATTTGTAATAGTTTATTTTATTATGTTTTGTATGTTCTTTGTTTTTGCTGGAGTTTTAAATGTTTTACCATTTAGAGTAAAAGAAATTTCAGAATCTTTTTCTGAATTCCAAATTTCATTGTTATATTTAGGCTATGGTATGGGAATTGTTGTCTCTTTGGGTTCTAAAAAAATTGTAAACTTTTTTAGAGGAGAAGTAAATACAATGTTAGTAGCAATCTCTTTTTTCCTATTTATTACAATATTTTTAACAAATGAAAATATCATTTATTTGTTTTTACTGTTATTTTTATTTTGTATTGGGATGTTTACTGTTCACACTGTAAGTACTGGACTTGCCAATTCAATGAAATCTTCACAAAAATCATTAACTTCAGGTATGTATTTAACTTTTTATTATTTAGGTGGAGCAACAGGTTCATTTTTTCCTTCTATTATATATAAACATTTTGGTTGGGATATAATGCTTTATGGATTTGTTTTTATATTATTTATCGTAATATTTTTTGTATATAAAAATAAAAATTTATTTTCAAAGGTTTAAATATGGAAAAAATTGATACAAAATCATCTTTTATTTTAGGTTTTTTTATTTTTTTAGGATTAAGTATATTAGGTTATTTGATCTCAACAAGTGTTATAAAATATAAAGAACTTGAACGTACAGTTGTTGTTAAAGGTTTGTCTGAAAAAGAAGTAAATGCTGATATTGTTTTGTGGCCTATAAAATTTAGTGTTATAAATAATAATTTAGATGAGTTATATAAAAATATTGAGAATGATACACAAGAAATACTCTCTTTTCTTGAAAGTAATGGAATAGCTAGAGAAGAAATAACAATTAACTCTCCAGCAATAATCGATAAAATGGCAAATGAATATTCAAATCAAGAAGTTCAAGTTAGATATGTAGCAAATAGAACTATAAATATTTATTCGACAAATATAGAAAAAATTAGAGATATAAATGGAAAATTATTTGAATTATCAAAAAAAGGAATTTTGTTTAAGATAGATGATTATGATTCAAAAATTGAGTATATATATACAAAGTTAAATGATATTAAACCAATGATGATTGAAGAAGCAACAAACAATGCAAGAAGTGTTGCACTTAAATTTGCAAAAGATTCAAATAGTAAGCTTGGCAAAATTAAAAAAGCTTCTCAAGGTCAATTTGTTATTACAAGTAGGGATAAAAATACTGAATATATAAAAAATATAAGAATTGTATCTACAATAGAATATTATTTATCAGATTGAGAGATAATTATCTAATTATCTCTACAAAATCTACATCAATTTCAGGAGATTGAAGAAACTCTTTTTCAACTTCTCCTGTAATTTTTATTTTTGTTTTCTCATTGATAGTTGTCATTGGAAACTTATCTCTATCTATTTCAACTCTAATTTCTGATATTCCATCTGAAAATAGATATTTTTCTGCATTTAATCGTTTAGTAAGAAATACTAAAAACCTCTGAGGGTTATTCCTAAAATTATAGCAACTAAGCCTAGAAAAATATTTGTAGGTATTAGATATTGAGCTAAAGGTGCTAGTTGGTTTTTTGCTGTTGCAAAATCACCATTATCGAAAGCTTTTTGAGCTTTATTTCTTTTCATATATATAACAATAAATATGATAGTCATAATAGTCCAAATAAGTTCTTTAACTATCACAAATTTATAAAGTTCAGTTCCTTTTAATTGTAAAGCTAAAATCATAATAACAGCTGTAATTAAAAGAAGAATAATAGAAGGAATAACCATAGAAAAAAATCTTTTTAGATTTTCTAAAGTTCTTCCTAATTTTATTTTTGGATCTTCAATATTTTGCATAGAATAATGAACTGCAAATCTAATTACAATCATTCCTCCAACCCAAATTATTGCTGATAAGATATGTAAAAAAACAATTAAAGTTGAGAAATTGTTAAATAATTCACTCAATTCTTATCCTTATAAATTTTCTTTTGCATAATTTAAAGCTGCAATTTTTGCTTCTTCAACTTTTGTTACATCTTTTCCACCAGCTTGTGCGAAGTCAGGTCTTCCACCTCCACCTCCACCTACGATTGGTGCTATATTTTTAATCCAATCACCAGCTTTGATATTTGTATTTTTACTTCCTGCAACAATCATAACTTTGTCATCTTTTGCTTGCAAAAGTAAAATCGCAAGTTTTTCAGTTGCATTTTTCATATCATCAACAATTTTCTTTAAATCACCATTTTCTACAACAGCCACTACAACTTTAGTATCGCCAATAATTTCTTCATTTATTGGAGCAGAAGTTTGGCTAAGAGCCACTTCAATTTCTTTTTTCAAATCTTTAATTTGTTCTTTTAATTTTTTAATTCCAGAAATTACATCACTATTTTTAATTTCTGCTTGAATTTCATTCATTTTTGAAATAATTTCTTTAGTATATTTTATTGCAGAAGCTCCACAAACAGCTTCAATTCTTCTTACCCCTGCACTAACACCTGATTCTTTTACAATATAAAAACTTCCAATATCAGCTGTATTTCTTACGTGTGTTCCTCCACAAAATTCAACTGAAACATCTGAGAAACTAACAACTCTTACAACATCACCATATTTTTCACCAAACATAGCAATTGCACCTTTGTTTTTTGCTTCATCAATAGGTAATTCTTCAATATTTCCAGAAATTCCTCTTGCAATCATAGAGTTTACTAAATCTTCAACTTCTTCAATTTGCTCAGTTGTCATTGCTTTTGGATATGTAAAGTCAAATCTTAATCTGTTTGCATCATTTAATGAACCTGCTTGTGAAACACTTTCTCCTAAAACCATTTTTAATGCACTTTGTAAAAGGTGAGTAGCACTATGATGTTTTGCAATTTCATATCTATTTACAACAACTGCATCAACACTTTCACCTTGAGCTAAAGTAGAATTTTCTACTTTTACTTTTGAAAGATTTAATCCATGGAATTTTGAAGTCTCTTCGATAATAGCTACATGTTTATTATCTTCTAATGCTCCAATATCTCCTGTTTGTCCACCACTTGTTGCATAAAATGGTGTTTTATCTAACATTACCCAACCAGTAGTTCCTGCTTCTAAAGTTTTTACTTCTTTAAAATGTTCATCTAAAAGTGCAACAATTTTTGATTTATAAGTAATATTAGTATAACCAACAAATTCATTTATTCCATATTTTTCAATTAATTGTTTGAAATCACCATCATTAGAAGCGTCACCACTTCCTTTCCAAGCAGCTTTAGCCATTGCTTTTTGTGCATTCATTAATTCATCAAATTTTGCTAAATCAACTTTTAAATTTCTATCTCTTAACATATCTTCTGTTAAATCTAAAGGGAAACCATAAGTATCATAAAGTTTAAATGCAATTTCTCCAGAGAAAATCTCTTTTGTATTTGCTAACTCTTCATTAAATAATGACATACCTAAATCAATAGTTTTAAAGAATCTATCTTCTTCTAGAGTTAATTGTTCTTTTATGAAGTTTTTATTTTCAACAAGTTCTGTGTAGTGTCCACCCATAATTTTTATAAGAGTATCAAGAAGTTGTGCCATAAATGGTTTTCTAAATCCAATTAAATATCCATGTCTAACAGCTCGTCTTAAAATTCTTCTTAAAACGTAAGGTCTTCCTTCATTTCCAAATAAAATACCTTGAGATAACATAAATGATGTTGCTCTTAAGTGATCAGCGATTACTCTATATGAACCAATATTTTCTGAAGTTGCTTTTTTATTTGCAAGTTCTTCGATTTTTTCAATAATTGGTTTGAAATTAGATGAATCAAAGTTATTAAATACACCTTCTTTAATTGCAATAACTCTTTCTAAACCCATTCCTGTATCAATTGATGGTTTTGGAAGAGAATTTAGTTTTCCATTAGCTGTTCTTTCGTATTGCATAAATACTAAATTCCAAATTTCAAGGAATCTATCACCATCTCCACCCATGTAATCTTCAGAACTATTAAAGTGTTCTTCGCCTTGATCATAGAATATTTCACTACAAGGTCCACAAGCACCTGTATCTCCCATTGACCAGAAGTTGTCTTTATCACCAAATTTCATAATTCTTGATGGATCAATATGTTTTGACCAAATTTCAAAAGCTTCATTGTCATCATTATGAACAGTTACCCATAATTTATCTTTTGGTAATGCAAGATTTACTGTAACAAATTCCCAAGCATAAGCTATTGCGTCTTTTTTGAAATAATCTCCAAAAGAAAAATTCCCTAACATCTCAAACAATGTATGATGACGTGCTGTGTAACCTACATTTTCAAGATCATTATGTTTTCCCCCAGCTCTTACACACAATTGACAAGAAGTAGCTCTTGGATTTTTTGGTGTTGGAACAGCACCTGTAAATATATCCTTAAACTGTACCATTCCTGCATTTGTAAACATTAATGTAGGATCATCTGGAACTAAAGGCATTGAAGAGATAACTTCATGTCCTTTACTTCTAAAAAATTCTAAATATTCTTTTCTAATATCCATAAATTATCCATTTTAAATTAAATTCTCTTATTTTATCTAAAAAAATATTTAGCCTTTATTAGTAAGTTAAATAAATGTAAAACTAAATTTAAGTTTTCACAAGTTATAATCAATCAATTATATTTTTATATAAATTATAGTGTACAAATTGAGAATATTAAAATTAATAATAAGGAAATAAAATGGGAAAATATATTGAATTAACAGCAGCAAATTTTGAAGAAACAACACAAGAAGGTGTTTCAATGGTTGATTTTTGGGCTCCTTGGTGTGGACCTTGTAGAATGATTGCTCCTGTTATTGAAGAGTTAGCAGCAGATTTTGAAGGTAAAGCAAAAATTTGTAAAGTTAATACAGATGAAGAACAAGATTTAGCAGTTAAATATGGAATTAGATCAATTCCTACAATTTTATTTATGAAAAATGGTGAAGTTGTAGATCAAATGGTTGGGGCATCTTCAAAACAAGCATTTACAGATAAAATTAACTCATTATTATAATATTTTAGAGTATATAATTATTTAAAAGGGAGAAGTTTTACTTCTCCCTTTTTTTATTTAAACTTATAAATAAATTAAGATAGATATAAATTATTAAATGATAAAATTTATCCTTAATATTTGAAGTTATATTTAACCTACAACTTACAAATATTTTAGTATCATAATGTTTTTAAAAATATTATGAACTATATAAATAAAAAATAAGGATTTGATATGTTAGATTTAGCAATTATTGGTGGAGGTCCAGCTGGATTAACAGCCGGATTATACGCTACAAGAGGTGGATTAAAAAATGTTGTAATGTTTGAAATGGGAATGCCAGGTGGACAGATTACAAGTTCATCAGAAATTGAAAATTATCCAGGACAAATTGAGATAGTTTCAGGTATGGATTTAATGATGAGATGGCCTGAGCAATGTCAAAGATTTGGTTTAAAACATGAAATGGCACAAATTGAAAATGTAACAAAAAATGGAGATACTTTCAAATTATTAACAACAGATAAGAAAGAATTTGAGGCTAGATCAGTATTAATTGCAACAGGTTCTGTTCCAAAGCGTGCTGGATTTAAAGGTGAAGATGAATTTTTTGGAAAAGGAATCTCTACTTGTGCAACTTGTGATGGTTTTTTCTACAAAGGTAAAGAAGTTGCAGTTGTTGGCGGAGGAGATTCGGCGATTGAAGAAGCAATTTATTTATCTAAAATGTGCAAAAAAGTATATTTAGTTCATAGAAGAGATACTTATAGAGCTGCGCCAAGTACAGTTGAGCATATGAAACACACTGAAAATATCGAAGAAGTTACAAATGTAACTGTTGAAGAAGTTTTTGGTGATGCAAGTGGAGTTCTTGGTTTAAAAGTTAAAAGTAAAGTTACAGGTGAAATTAGAGATTTACCAACACCAGGAGTATTCATTTTTGTAGGAAGAGATGTATTAAATGCACCTTTAAAACAAGCTGATGGTTCTTTTTTATGTGATGTTAATGAATCAGGTGAAGTAATTGTTGATTTAAGAATGAAAACATCAGTTCCAGGACTTTACGCAGCTGGTGATATTAGAATTGAAGCTTCAAAACAAGTTGTTTGTGCTGCAGGTGATGGGGCAACAGCAGCAGTTAATATTATTGAATATTTAGGATAAGGAATAATTTAAAAATGATTAAAATAGGTATTTTAGGAAGCTCTGGAAGGGTAGGAACTTTATTAATTGATGATTTATCAACTGATACAGAAGCTATGGTATCAGCTGTTTATGTTTCAAAAAAAATTGAAAAGACATTACCAGAACATACAGTTGTTACAAATGATATGAAAGTTTTATTTGATTCTTCAGATGTAATTATTGATTTTTCAGCTCCTGCTGGAACAGAAGCACTTTTAACTGAAGTTGTAGAAAATAGGGGAAATAAACCCTTAGTAATTGCAACTACTGGATTAAACAAACATCAGCAAAATTTATTGCTAGAAGCTAGTAAAATCGTACCTATTTTATATGCAACAAATATGAGTTTAGGAGTTGCTGTTTTAAATAAATTAGTAGCACTAGCATCTAAAACATTAAGAGATTTTGATATTGAAATTGTTGAGCAACATCATAGACATAAAGTAGATGCTCCATCAGGAACAGCTTTAACTTTGGCAGAACATGCTGCAAATGCAAGAGATTTGAATTTAGATGAAGTTAGAATTTCAGGTAGAGATGGTTTAATTGGTGCTAGAACTAAAGATGAAATTGCAGTTATGGCTTTAAGAGGTGGAGATATAGTAGGTCGACATACAGTTGGTTTATATAATGATGGAGAATTTTTAGAATTAAATCATACAGCAACTGCAAGAAATACTTTTTCAAAAGGTGCAATAAAAGTTGCAAAATGGATTATTGGAAAAAATCCAAAATTATATACAATCAATGACGCTTTGGGTCTATAAGGAATAATAAATATGTGCGCAATAGTTGGAATTTATGGGAATGAAAATGCTGCAAGATTAGCTTCAGTAGCATTATTTGCAATGCAACACAGGGGTCAAGAAGCAACAGGAATTTCTTCTTCATGTAATGGAAAAATCTACACAAAAAAAGATAGAGGATTAGTTACAGAAGTTTTTACAGATGAAGCATTAAAATATTTAAAAGGTAATATGGCAATAGGTCATAATAGATATTCAACTGCAGGGGGAGATTCAATTTTAGATGCTCAGCCTGTTTATGCAAAATATAAACTTGGTGAAATTTCTATTGTTCATAATGGAAACTTAATTAATAAAGATGAAGTTAGACAAGATTTAATAGATAAAGGTGCAATTTTTCAAACAGGAATGGATACTGAAAATTTAATTCATCTAATAGCAAAAAATACAAAAGATAGATTAAGAGATAGAATTAAAGAAGCTTTAAATAGAACTATTGGAGCATATTGTTTTATTGTTCAAAGTAGATCAAAGCAATTCGTTATTAGAGATAGATATGGAATAAGACCCTTATCTATTGGAAAACTAAAAAGTGGTGGTTATATAGTTGCTAGTGAAACTTGTGCTTTTGATTTAGTTGGAGCAGAATTTATTAGAGATGTAAGACCTGGTGAAATGTTGATTTTAGCAGAAGGATGTGAACCTGAGTCTATTCAATTATTTGAGCCAGAGTATAGACCTTGTGCATTTGAATTTGTTTATTTTGCAAGACCAGATTCAGTAATTGATGGTAAGAATGTTTATGTTACAAGAGAAAATATGGGTAAAGCACTTGCTTTAAATGATAAAGATAAAAATATAAAAGTAGATATGGTTATTCCTGTTCCTGATTCAGGAGTACCAGCAGCACTTGGTTATGCAGCACAAAGTGGAATCCCTTTTGAATATGGAATTATTAGAAATCATTATATTGGAAGAACATTTATTGAACCAACACAAGAGATGAGAGATTTAAAAGTAAGAATGAAGTTAAGTCCTATGAAATCTTTAATTGAAGGAAAATCTTTACTTGTAATTGATGATTCAATCGTTAGAGGAACAACTTCTAAAAGAATTGTTAAAATTTTAAAAGAAGCAGGAGCTAAAGAAGTTCATTTTAGAGTCGCAAGTCCTGAAATAAAATTTCCATGTTATTATGGAATAGATACTCCACATAAAGAAGAATTAATTTCGAATAATATGAATAAAGAAGAAGTTTGTAAATATATTGAAGCAGATAGTTTAGAATATTTATCAGTTGATGATTTGGTAAATGCTATTGGAAATGATAGAAATTATGCATTGGAGAGTTTTAATGGGGATTATTTCGTAAAAGCATAATGAGTGAATTAAAAAATGTATTAACTATTGGAAGATATTTAAAAAATAAATTTGGCGAAAAAATTTATAAAGTTCCTATTTCAATATCTGGGTTTACCTGCCCAAATATTGATGGTACTGTTGCAAGAGGTGGATGTTCATTCTGTGAGAATGATTCTTTTAGCCCTAACTTACAAGAAAAAAAGACTAAATTTAAATTAAATCCTAATGTAAAAGAAAATCCCTATTTAGAGAATCAATTAAAACAATTAGAATTACAGTTTTTTGCTACTAAAAAAAGGCTTGAAAATAAATTTGGTGCTAAAAAATTTATAGTTTATTTTCAATCATTTACAAATACTTATGCACCTTTTCCTACATTAAAAGCCTTATATGAAAAAGCTTTGAGTTTTGATAATGTTATTGGACTTAGTATTGGAACAAGAACAGATTGTGTTACTGATGAAATTTTAGATTTTTTAGTTGAAAAATCTAAAACTAAAGAGATATGGATTGAATATGGTATTCAATCTTTTTTTGATGAAACGCTTGTAAAAATCAATAGAGGAGACAATGTTTCAAATATGAAATATTGGATTAAAAGAACTAAAGAAAAAGGCTTAAATGTTTGTGGACATTTGATTTATGGTCTTCCAAATGAAACACAAGAAATGATGCTTGAAACATTTAAATTAACAGTAGAATTAAATGTTGATTCAATAAAATTCCATCCTTTATATGTAGTTAAAAATACTCTTTTAACTAATGAATATAAAAAAGGAAGATTTACTCCAATTTCAGAAGAATTATATATTGATACAGTAGTAAAATCAATAATAAACTTACCTTCAAATATTTCTGTTCAAAGAATTACTGCTGGAATTGATGATGATACATTGTTATCACCAGAATGGTGTAGAAATAAACATACACAAATGAAAAATATTAGATTAGCTTTAGAAAAAGAGGGATTTAATTATTAGAGAAATACTAGGATTTTACCTAGTATTTATTTGATTTTTAAAAGATAATCAACTACATTTTCAATAAAAGCATCATGTTTTCTATCTTTTCTGTATGCAATATAGAGTTTTCTTAACATTTTTTGATTGTTAATTCTTGATTCATATAAGGCACCTGCTTTTAATAGTGATTCAATTGCATTTCTTGAAACAATTGAAACAGTTGGAGTTTGATTTTTATCTGAGTGTAAAACAGTTTGAACAATTGTTGTAGCACTTGTCACTTCACTTGTTACATTAAAAGTATCACAATCAGGAAAATTTGCCTTTTCAAGATTTTCTTTAAATATTAATCTTGTATTTGATTCTGGATTTCTACAAACCCATTTGTAAGATAATAAATCTTCTGCTTTTGCTTTTGCTGGTAATTTTTGGTTTGAGAAAATTACAATCTCATCTTCCATCCATTCTCTATATATAATGTCATCATTTGGAACATAATTTTCAACTAAAGCAATGTCAATTTTTTTATCTAATAAATCTTCTATAGCTTCATGAGAAACTGAAACATTAATCGATACATCATTATGAATATTTTCTTTTAAATTATTTAAAAATCTTGGAAGTATGTAATTTCCAATAATAAATGAAGCTCCAAATACAAAAGTTACGTTTTTATTCATTATTTTTAATAATTCTTTTTCAGCATTAGCAACACATTTCTCAATTTTTAAAGCTATACCATGAAGTATTTGACCTTCTTTAGTCAATTTTATACCATTTTTCTTTCTATCAACTATTTGAACATCTAAATAATCTTCGATAAATTTCATTTGTTGTGTAACAGCAGGTTGAGAAATACCAAGTTTTGCAGAAGCTTTTGAAAAAGATTTTTCTCTAACAACAGTTAGAAAAGTTTCTAATTTGGCAAAATCAGTGAGCATTATAATCTCCATAAAATAAATTATAAAATGATAACATTTATTTATATATAGAATAATTAAGAGAAATAATGAATTTATATAATATATGGTATAATAAATAATAATTGGAGAAAATATGTCTGAAAATTTATTAGTATCATTAAATGAATCACAGAAAATTGCTGCACAACATATCGATGGTCCTTTGCTTATTTTAGCAGGTGCTGGTTCAGGTAAAACAAAAACAATTACAACAAGACTAGCTTATTTAATATCAATTGGTATTGATCCTAGTTGTATATTAACTTTAACTTTTACTAATAAAGCTGCAACTGAAATGAGAGAACGAGCATTTAATATGTTAGATTCTTCATTGATGAATACTCCTCCTTTATTATGTACTTTTCATAAATTTGGATTACTATTTTTAAAGTTTTATATTAATGAATTAGGAAGAAAAAACAATTTTATAATAATCGATACAGACGATAAAAAAAGAGTTTTAAAGTCAATTAATAAAGAAATAACTACATCTCTTTTGGTTTCAGAAATTTCAAAATATAAAAATTCTTTATTAACACCTAAAGAAGCAAAAAGTGCAGCTCAATTAAAACTTTATCAAGAAATTGCTGATATTTATGAGCAATATGAAGAATACTTAAATAAAAATAATTTAGTAGATTTTGATGATTTATTACTTCTACCTTACATGATATTAAAAAATAATGAAAATTTATCAAAAGAAATTAGCCAAAAATATCAATATATAATGGTAGATGAGTATCAAGATACAAATGAACTACAATATAGACTTTTGAGATTATTATGTTCAACTCATAATAATTTGTGTGTAGTTGGTGATGATGACCAATCTATTTATGGATGGAGAGGTGCAACAATTAAGAATATTTTGAATTTTTCAGAACATTTTGAAAATACATTAGTAGTAAAATTAGAAGAAAATTATAGATCAACTGATACAATTTTGAACCATGCAAATCAATTAATTGAACATAACCGTGATAGATTAGGTAAAAAATTAATAGGAACAAGAGTAAAAGGTGATTCTATAAAAGTTTATGAATCAAATGATGAAAATGAAGAAACTAGAAAAATTGTTGAAGATATAAAAAAATTAATTGATTGTGGTGAAAATCCAAAAAATATAGCAATATTATTTAGAGTAAATGCACTATCACGTTCTTTGGAAGAAGGCTTTAATAAAGCTGGACTTCACTATAAACTTGTTGGTGGAATGAAGTTCTATGAAAGAAGTGAAATCAAAGATTTAATTGCATATTTTAGAATTTTAACTAATTCAAATGATAATTTTTCTGTAAAAAGAATTATTAATAAACCAAAACGTGGAATTGGAAAAACAACTATTGATAAACTCGAATCAAAATCTATTGAAACTGGAAAATCAATATTTGATTTAATTCAAAATTTAGATTCAGATGAAATAAGTGCAATTGTTGGAAAAAAGAATTCAAGAACTTTAAAAGTATTTGAAGCTTCAATTTTAGATTTAAAAGAATTATTAGAAGAATCAAAAATGAAGTTTTTAGATAGTTTTGAAGAAACATTTGATTATCGAGCTTCATATGATAATTTACCTGATGGTTTTGAAAGACAAGCTAATATTGATGAATTTTATGGATATATTAGAGATTATTTTATTCAAAATCCACATTTAGATTTAAAAGATTTTTTAAATGAAATAGCTCTTGACAGTGAAAATGATGATTATAGTGGAGAAGCTGTTTCTATGATGAGTATCCATGCTTCAAAAGGTTTAGAATTTAAAAAACTTTTTATTATTGGTTTTGAAGAAGGATTCTTCCCTATTATTGGTGATGGGAGTGATTTAGAAGAAGAAAGAAGATTAGGGTATGTTGCTATAACACGTGCTATGGATAATCTCACTTTATCTTTTGTTCATTCAAGATTTTATAAAGGGAAACGAACAACTCTTATTAAAAGTAGATTTTTAAGTGAATGTGGACTTATAAAAGGTAGTCTAACTATTGAAAGACAATCTGGATTTAAAAAAGGTGATTTGGTTCAACACAAAATTTTTGGAATGGGTAGAGTATTAAAAGCCACAAATGCTGGTAAAGATTATAAGCTTACAATAAATTTTGGTGGAACTCACAGAGATATTTTATCTTCATTTGTAGAAAAAGCATAATAGGATAATTCTATTGCAAGTTAGATTTTACGAAAAAGAACAAATAAATAAATTATTGGTTGTAAATAAACCAATTTTCATAAGCTCAAACTCTTATTTAAACAGAATAAAAAGAAAGTTTAAGAATAAAAAAGCAGGTTTTAGTGGCACATTAGACCCTTTTGCAAAAGGCTGTTTAATAGTTGCTTTTGGACAATATGCTAAACTTTTTAAATATATATCAAAAACACCTAAAACTTATAAAGCTGTTATTTGGTTAGGTGTTGAATCTGAATCTTTTGATATAGAACAAATTATTGATATTAATTTAGTTGATAAAGTGAATGAAAAAAAGATAATTGATGAGTTGAATTTATTAAATGGAAAAATAGAATATACACCACCAAAATTTTCAGCAAAAAAAGTTGATGGTAAAAGAGCTTATGAACTTGCTAGAAATGGTGAAGAAGTACAATTATCAAAAACAACAATGAATGTATATAATACAAAATTTATTTCATATAGACATCCTTTTATTACTTTTGAAGTAACAGTTAGTGAAGGAACATATGTAAGGTCTTTTGCTCAGTTATTATTAGAAAAATTAGATAGAGTAGGAACATTATCTTATCTTGAGAGATTAAATGAAGGAAAATTCTTTTTTGATAATGAAAAAGAATTAAATCCATTAGATTTTATTGATTTGCCTATAAATAAATATTTTGGAACGCAAGAGTGGCTGGTTCAAGGTAAAAGAATAGGTTTAGATTATGTTGAAAAAAAAGAGAATGGAAAATATCTTATAATAACAGAAAACTATTTTTCTATAATCGAAATAATTGATGCTGATATAAAATATTTAGTAAATAGGGTACCAAAATATGAAAAATGAAATGATTGAAAAGTCGTATGCTAAAGTAAATATTTTTCTAAAAATTGCAGATAAAAGAGAAAATTATCACGAACTCGTATCAAGATTTGTACGAGTTCATAATTTGTATGACATTATATCATTTGTTAAATCTAGTAGGAAAGCAATTACAATTATAGGAAATTTTGGTTGTAAAATGGATTCAAATACTGTATATAAAGCATACAATTTGATAAAACATTTTAAAGGTGTTGAAGAATTCTTTTTAAATCATGAAATTAGAATGGAAAAAAATATTCCAGAGTTTGCTGGACTTGGTGGTGGAAGTTCAAATGCAGCTACATTTTTAATTATGGCAAATAAATATTGTAAATTAAATTTATCAAAAGATGAATTAAGTAAAATAGGTGCACAAGTTGGGGCTGATGTTCCATTTTTTGTTTATGAATATGATAGTGCAAATGTAACGGGAATTGGTGAAATAGTAGAAAAATTTGATGAAGAGATTTTAGATATAAAAACTTTAACACCAAAAATAAAATGTAATACAGGTGAAATTTTTAAAATATTTAGAGAAAAATTTTATAAACAAATATCTAAAGATGAAGCAAAAAAATTGCTTGGTATGAAATCAATTGATATTTTAAAAGAATTAGATATAAAAGAAGCAAATGATTTATATGATAGTGCACTTAGTCTTTATCCACAACTAGGTGATTATGAAAAAAAAGATTGGTTTTTTAGCGGAAGTGGAAGTTCATTTTTTAGGATAAATAATGGCAAATAAAAAAGATACAAAAAAAAATTTAGTTTTTAAAAATAAAAAAGCATTTCATGATTTTACAATTTTAGATTCTTTAGAAGCTGGAATTATGTTAGAAGGAAGCGAAGTAAAAGCAATAAGAGAAGGAAGAGTGAATCTAAAAGACTCTTTTGTAAGAATTGTAAAAGGTGAAGTATTTTTACTTAATGCACATATCTCTCATTTAAGTACAACACATACAACATATAGACCTGATGAAAGAAGAGCAAGAAAGCTATTATTACATTCAAAACAAATTGATAAAATGTATTCAAAAGTAACAAAAGAAGGAATTACTTTAGTTGCTTTAAAACTCTATTTTAATGATAAAAATATGATTAAAGTTGAAGTAGCAACTGCTCAAGGTAAGAATTTACATGATAAAAGAGAAGATTTAAAGGCAAAAACAATGAAAAGAGAGACTGAACAGGCTCTTAAATCTTTCAAATAAGATACTTTTTATCTTCTTTTATAAGTAAAAATTATAATAAAAATAGTATTTTATTTGTTAATTTTTCGTTAATTTTTTTGTTGATTTTAAGTTTTTCTTAGCTATTATTTGCGTAATGAGTGACATTTTTGTGACTTGTATATAAAATTAGTAGGAGGAGATTGATGCAAAACGGTGCACAAATTGAGTACGATTACTCAGTTGCAAAAGCCTTTACATTTGCAACAATTTTGTTTGGTATCATTGGTATGACAATTGGTGTTGTACTAGCGTTTCAATTGGCGTTTCCACAGTTAAATCATTTAGCTGGGGAATATGGTACATTTAGTAGATTAAGACCTTTACACACAAATGGTGTTGCTTTTGGTTTTGCTCTAAGTGGTATTTTTGCTGGATGGTATTACATTTCACAAAGGGTATTAAAAGTTTCATTAAAAGAGTCTCCTTTTTTAATGGCTATTGCTAAGTTACACTTTGTATTATATTTTATTACTATCCTTTTAGCTGTTGTTACACTTTTTATGGGTATTACTACATCAAAAGAGTATGCAGAATTAGAGTGGCCATTGGATATATTAGTTGTTCTTTGGTGGGTATTATGGGGTATTTCAATTTTTGGATTAATCGGAATTAGAAGAGAGAGAACTCTTTATATTTCTTTATGGTATTTTATTGCTACATTTATCGCAGTTGCAATGTTATATTTATTTAATAATATGGAAGTTCCAACAGCTTTAGTTTCTGGTTATGGTTCATGGATTCACTCTGTTTCTATGTATTCAGGTACTAATGATGCTTTAGTTCAATGGTGGTATGGACACAATGCTGTTGCATTCGTTTTCACAACTCCTATTATTGCGTTAATTTATTATTTCTTACCAAAAGAATCTGGACAAAATGTTTATTCTTATAAACTTTCTATTTTAGCATTCTGGGGATTATTATTTGTTTATTTATGGGCTGGTGGACACCACCTTATTTATTCAACAGTTCCAGATTGGATGCAAACTATGGGTTCAGTTATGTCTGTTGTTTTAATTTTACCATCATGGGGATCAGCTATTAATATGCTTTTAACAATGAAGGGTGAGTGGCAACAATTACAAACAAATACACTAATCAAGTTTATGGTATTAGCTTCAACTTTCTATATGTTATCAACAATTGAAGGACCAATTCAAGCTATTAAATCTGTAAATGCTATTGCACACTTTACTGACTGGATTCCAGGACACGTACATGATGGTGTTTTAGGATGGGTTGTATTTATGATTATGGCTGCATTATTTCATATGGTTCCAAGAATGTATAAAAGAGAAATTTATTCTAAATCATTAATGGATACACAATTCTGGTTACAAACTACAGGTATTGTTTTATACTTTACATCTATGTGGATTGCAGGGATTACACAAGGTATGATGTGGAGAGCTTATGATGAATATGGATCATTAGTTTACTCATTTATTGATACAGTTACTGTATTACATCCATATTACACAATTAGAGCAGTTGGTGGGTTATTATACCTAATTGGATTCTTTATGTTTACATATAATATTTACAAAACTATTAGATGTGGAAGAGTACTTGATAAAGAACCAGTAAATGCTACACCAGTAGCTGCGTAAGAAAAGGAGAAATTATGTTTCATTGGTTTGAACAAAGACCGTTTTTCTTTGCGGTACTAGTATTTTTATTTGTTGCATTTGCAGGTATCGTTGAAGTTATTCCAGATTTTGCAAAACAAAGTAGACCAACTGTTGGTACAAAACCATACAGTGTTTTAGAATTAGCTGGTAGACAAGTTTATATTAAAGATTCTTGTAATGCTTGTCACTCTCAATTAATTAGACCATTTAAAGCAGAAACTGATAGATATGGTATGTATTCATTATCTGGTGAATATGCTTATGACAGACCATTTTTATGGGGATCAAAAAGAACAGGTCCAGATTTAATGAGAGTAGGAAACTATAGAACTACTGATTGGCATGAAAATCATATGTATGAACCTTCAGCTGTTGTTCCTGGAAGTATTATGCCATCGTATAAACATCAATTTAGTAATATTGCTGATATAGAAACTGCGTATGCAGAAGCATTTACAGTTAAAACAGTATTCAACACTCCTTATGATCAAGAAGGTATGCCTAAACTTGGTTCTTGGGAAGAAGCAAAAGCAGCTGCATTAGAAGAAGCAAAAGTAATTGCTGCTGATATGAAAAATGAAGCTGTAAAAGAAGCTGTTGCAAATGGTCAAGTTCCTGAAATAGTTGCATTAATTGCATATTTAAATTCTTTAAAATAAGGGTTATTAATGGATTATGAAACACTTCTTACATTACAAGGGTATGCAAAATTTTTCTTAATATTAGTAATATTTATTATTTTCTATTCTTATGCTTACTCTATATATAAAAGAGATAAAACAGGTGAAAGGGATTTTGAAAAGTATTCAAAACTTGTACATGATGATTCAAGTGTTTCTATGCCTTTAGAAGAAAGAAAAAAAGATAAAGATATAGATAATAAGGAGAAATAAGATGAAATCTATGGTTATAGGTGGAATAATTCTTATCATCGCTTTATTAGCAGGAACTTACTTCTCAGCAGGTGATGCTTTTAACGGTGATGATTATATTAACAGCTTAACAATGTTAGGTGCAGTAGCTATTATTACAATTACTGTATTTGTTGCATTAAAATATGTTAATCAAATGAAAAATGATACAGCTAGTGGTGAATTAGCTGAAGAAAAATGGGACGGTATTGGTGAGTATAAGAATGCAATTCCAACAGGTTGGGGACTTGCATTTATAGGTACAATTATTTGGATGTTCTGGTATTTTACAGTAGGTTATCCAATTAATGGTTTTTCACAAGTTGGTCAATGGAATGAAGAAACTTTAGAATACAATGCTAAGTTTGAAAAAAAATGGGAAAATCCATCTGATGAGACTTTAAAAGCTATGGGTCAATCAGTTTTCTTAGTACAATGTGCACCTTGTCATGGTGTTGATGGTGAAGGAATTGATGGAAAAGCTCAAAACTTAACACATAGAATGGCTAAAGAACAAATTGTACATGTAATTAAAAATGGTGCAAATAATTTAACAACTGCATATCCAGCAGGAATGCCTCCAATGATGTTAACAGAAGATGCAGATATAAATGCAGTTGCTGATTACGTTGCTGGTGGATTAAAAGGTGAGCAACCAGCTGCATTTGCTGTATGTTCTAGTTGTCATGGTGCAGATGGAAAAGGTATGGATTATGTAGCTCCAAATATAAGAGCTTATGATGATGCATTAGTTATGGCTGTATTAAAAAATGGTAAAAAAGGTTCTATTGGAACAATGCCAAGTTTTAGTGGAAGACTTAATGAAACTCAAGAAAAAGCATTAGCTTCATATTTAAGAAGTTTAGGAGAGTAGCATGGCTGGAAATACACAGATGAATGAGAATGAAAGAGGAACTTTTAAACTACATGGTATTACAGGTATGTTAATAGCAGTAGTATTACTATTGACAATATTAGGTGTATTAACATTTAATGGAATAAAAGTACAACAAAATGAAGCTAGTAATTTTTATAAAATCAATCAAGATTTAAATGGATTAAAAATGAATAGCTCAGATAATCATACACAATACCAACTTGTTGGTAATGGTAAATAAGGGGTAAGATATGGAAAGAATTATTGGTATTTTACTTGTGGTATCTGCTATTATGACTGTATACTATGGTTTCTTTGATGCAACAAAAGTGTTTGTTGGTTAAATGAAAAAAATTAATTTTTTAAAAGTAGGAGTGATTTTTTCACTTCTGCTTTTTTTCTGCCAAAACTTAAATGCTCAAAATTATATATTAAATGATGATGGTTTAATCGATATAAGAGCAAAAGAAAAAATAAATCAAATAGGTGATGAAGTTAAATCTAAATTAGGTGTTAATATATATATTTATGCAAAATCTACTTTAGGTTTAAGTGAAAATACAAATACAAGAGAAAAAATTGAAGCAATAAAAAATAATGAAAATCAAATATTGTTAAATTTACAAAAGCCATATGTTTTACTTAGTATAGCTGTTGAGGAAACACATGTTAATTTACTTTTTAGTGATGATTTAAAAAAAGTGATTGATAAAAATGATATTTTAGATGGATATGTAGTTCCACTTCTTGCATCAAAAGATAAAAATACTTTATTTGCAAAAATAAGTGCTGCAAGTTTAAATGGATACGCTGCAATTGCAGATACATTAGCTGATTCTAGAAATATTAAACTTGAAAGTAGTATAGGAAATGCTGGAAAAGTATCGGGTACTATTTGGAGAGTTGTAATGTATACTTTAATTGTTTTAGGATTATTAGCTTATACTTATGCAATTTTAAAAAAAAGAAAGTAAATTTATGAAAAGAAATTATTGGCCATTGTTTTTTATAGGAATTTTTAGTTTTGTATTTTCAATGATTATTTGGACAGTAAGAAGTGCAACAAGCCTTCCTGTAATAGAAGATCATAGCTTCATGAAAAAATATCAAGATGTTGATGAAAATTATAATAATATGATGGATTCAAACTCATTATTTTTAAGAAAATATAATTTTGAATTTTATTTAAATGAGAAAAAATTTGATCTTACAACTGATGATATAAAATATTCTCAAAGAGTTTTAGAAAAATATTCTTTACATAAAGACCTTTTAAAAGTTGGGAAAAATAACCTTAAAATTGTAGTTTATGATAAAGTAACAAATGAAAAAAAAGATGTAAATATTGAATTAATAGTAACAAAATCAATTTCAAATGATAGTGATATGATTTTTAGAAATGATGATTTTTTAAGTCAAGACAAAATATATACTTCTACTTTTGAATTAAAAGAATCTAATAATTGGATTATAACAGGTAGTTTCAATGTTGATGGAACTATAGGATATATTTATATAAAAACAAATGCTATTTAAAAAAAAACTTTTAGTTTTTCCTACATCAAGGGTAATTAGAAATTTTATTTCTAATCAAAAGAGTGAAAATACTCTTTTGCCTTTTATTTTAACAATCGACGAATTTTTTAAAAAATCAATAACATTAAATAAATTTAAATATTGCGAAGAAGAACAACGAGTTCTTTTTTTAAATGAAGCAATAAAAAATGTTGATATTAAAAAGCTTGGTATTTCTGATAATTTTACTAAGTTTTTAAAACAAAGTGATTATATTTATAGATTTTTTTTAGAACTTGCAAGTGAAAAGGTTGAAATAAATCAGATACAAAATGTTGACACTTATGATTTTTATCTAGAGCATTTACAAATATTAGAAGTAATAAAAAATAACTATGTAAATATTTTAGAGAAAAATTCTTATGTAGATAGAATTAACATAAATAATCACTATAAAATTAATGAAAATTTTTTAAATAAATTTGACTCAATTGAGTTACATTTTGAAGGATATTTTACAAAAGTTGAATTTGATATGATAGAAAAAATATCAAAATATATAAATATAACAATTGTGTTTTATTCTAATATTTATAATCAAAAATCATTGGAAGTTTTTAAAAAGCTTGGTTTAGAAATCAAACTTGATTATAAATATAAATATGATTTAACAAAAAATGAGATTATAGAACAAGAGCCAATATATAATAAATTAGAATTTTTTGAAACAAAAGGTTTTAATTCTAGATTAAATCAAATAGCTTATATTAAATCATGTATAGAAAAATCGGTAAAAAGTGGAATTAATCCATCAAATATAGCTTTGGTTTTACCTGATGAAAATTTTGCTTCTTATATCCAACTTTTTGATGATGAGAGATATTTTAACTATGCAATGGGAAAAAGTATTAAGAATACAAATCTTTATCAAATTGCAAATGCAATATATTTATATTTGAATGAAGATGAAATTAAAAATATTGAAAATTTAAACTTTTTACAAATTGATAAATTGTTTATTGATAAAAACATGAAGTTTTTATGGAATAAAAACGTTTCAAAAGATTTATTTCTTTTTATCACTGACTTTATAAAATCAAAAGAGACGGATGTTGAGCTTATTGAAAAATATGATGAGTTACTTTATAAACTAAATATTATTTTATTTTCAAAAGAAAACAATATTTTATTAAAAGATGTATTTAAAATATTTTTACAGAAATTAGCAAAAATTACTCTTGATGATGTTAATTCTGGAAAAATTACTGTTTTAGGATTACTAGAAACTAGAGCTTTAAAGTTTGATGTTGTAATTATCTGTGATTTTAATGAATCATTTATTCCAAAAATATCTTTAAAAGATAAATTTTTATCAACAAAATTAAAACAATTGGCAAATCTTCCAACACAATTTGATAGAGAATCTTTACAAAAGTATTATTATAAAAGATTAATAACTTCAACAAAAAATGTTTTTATTTCTTATGTGAATTCAGATACAAATCAGATTTCAAGATTTGCAAATGAACTGTTTGAAAAAAGAATAATTACTGATACAAATGACAATTTTTATAAACATATACTTTATGATAATCATAAAATCTCACATTTTGAAGAAGAGATAATTGCTCAAATTGATTTAGTAAAATTTATTTGGTCAGCAACTTCATTTAAAACTTTTTTACAATGCAAAAGAAAATTTTATTTGCAATATATCTTAAAAATAAAAGAACATTCGATTTCATTAAAACCAAAAGCTTATGAATTAGGAGATATTATTCACTCAATCTTAGAAGATTATTATACTATTGATGAAAATGCAAATGAATTGAGTTTTGAAAAAATTGAAAGTTTATTTAGTAAATACAAAAGTACAAATCCATTTTTGATACTTGATTTAGAAATTTGGAAGAAAAAACTTTATGAATTTTATTTATATGATAAAGAGCGATTAAAAAATAGAAAAATTATAGCATTAGAGAAGAACTTTGAGTGTGAATTTAATGGAATAAAAATAAAAGGAATTATTGATAGAATTGATAGTTTTGAAGATGAGTATGAATTGATTGATTATAAAACATCTTCAAGTTTAAGTGTTGATACGCTTAAAAATTATGAAAAGACTAATGATTTCCAACTTGAATTTTATTATATAGCAATGAATCAGTATTTTAAAACAAATAAAATACACGCGTATTATTATGATTTACACAATACTCAACTAATTCCTGAAATAGCACTTGAAAGTAAATTAGAACTTTTAAATCAAAAATTTGAAGAGTTAAAAGAGATATCAAAAAAAGAGATTTCTTTTTCAAAATGTGAAGATAAATCTATATGTAATTATTGTATTTACAATATTATTTGTGATAGAGAATAAACTCAAATTTAAGAACAATTTTTTTTAATATATAAATAGTTAATATATTAATTATATATTAATTAATCTTAGTGTATATTTCTGAAAATTAAAAGGAATTTATATGAATTATACATTAAGCGATCAACTAGGTATAAAAATAGCAAAAGTAAGAAATAGTATAAAAAATGAGATGGAAATTGCTCTTAGTCCATATGAATTAACAACTACTCAATTTGTAGTTTTATTAAAACTTTGTGAAAAAGATAGAATGACTCAAAAAGATTTAGCAAATGAGACTGACTATAAACAATCAGCATTAACACTTATTTTAGATAAATTAGAAGCAAAAGGTTTAGTAAACCGTGAATCAAAAAAGAATGATAGAAGAGCATATTTAATTGCAATTACAAATAAAGGAAAAGAACTAAAAGATATACTTATCAATCTTTCTTTAGAACTTGAGAAAAAAGTTTTACAAGGTATTAGTGAAACAGAAAAAGATGTTTTTATTTCTATGCTTGATAAAATTATGGAAAATTTATCAAAAGAGTAATAATGAATAGAAATACATTTATTTTCATAATATTTCTTTTTCTATTTATTGGTTGTGTTCCCAAAATTGAAAAAGTTGAAAAAATTGATGAAAAACAGATATTTGATGAATTAAAAATTATAAATACAAAATCAACAAAAGAAAATATTACTCAAAAATGGTGGGAATTATTTGAAGATGAGCAGCTAAATTTTATTGTTGAAAAAGCTTTAAATGATTCACCATCATTAAAAAGTGTTAAACAAAGGTTTGCAAAAGTTAATGCAACAATAAGAGCAATTGAATCAGAAAATTTACCAAATATATCTTTTGAATCAAATTTAACTAGACAAAGATTTAGTGAAAATCATATTTTCCCACCTCCTTTAGGTGGTGGATATTTCACCCAATATCACAGTGCAACGACATTAGATTATAAGTTTGA